>DASWKR010000012.1 GCA_036396535.1 Acidimicrobiia bacterium
GGGTCGCACAGCGACCGCTCGCCGGTCCCCCGCAAAGCGGGAAACAGCGTGGAGAGGACAGCTCTCGAACCACCCTCGCGACGATCGCCAACCAAGCATCACCCGGGTGGCGTCGCGCCAGCCAGAACCCATCGAGCGGCCATCGGCAACGGATCTGCATTGACCCGCCTCGCAGCGGAGCCATACGGCCTTCCCTCGCGGAGTCTCGTGATATAGCATGCGCGCTATGCCCTGGGGCGAGGTCGAGCTCGATCCAGAAGTCCGGACTGGTACCTCTCCCTGGGCGAGGACGATCAAGGACGGGTGCGATTCCACATCGACCGGCTGGCCGAACGGGGCCCGCTGCTCGATGAACCGCACACCCGGCAACTGGCCGGCAAGCTGCGAGAGCTCCGGTTCTTTCTGAAGGGCCGACCGACTCGGGTGACGTTTTGGATCGCGCCGGAGCGGCGAATCGTGCTCTTGACGGTCTTCGAGAAGACACGCCGACGAGAACGACGGGAGATCGAGCGGGCGCGACGGGCCATGGAGCGATGCATCGCCGAACAGCACGGAGTCGACGAGGAGTGAACGAGATGACCAGGCGCACCAGCTGGGAGCAGCTCAAAAGAGACCACCCGCTCACCCCATCAGGAGAGGCGGCCTACGAGGACGAGGGTCGGATCACCGCCTTCCGTGAGCTCGTGTTCCGGCTGAGGACCGAGGCGGGACTCACCCAGGCGGAGCTCGCCGCTCGCATGGGCACGACCCAATCAGCCATTGCGCGGGTCGAAGGGGGCGGCACGCGTCCCACCCTCGACACACTCGAGAAGCTCGCCACAGCAGTCGGTCACGAGCTCGTTGTCGGCGTCGGTGAGCGACTCTCGGAGGATCCCACGATCGCCAAGCTCGTGCGCGACGGCCATGCCGTCGTGTCACGGGGACACTGAGGACCAGGAGCAGGCCCGCCTGGTCATTCCGGGAAGTACCGATCCATGCCCCCCGCCAACCCAAGCCACCCCCTCGGCTCGGGTCGCAGGGCGACCGCTCGCCGGTCCCCCGCAAAGCGGGAGACAGCGTGGGGAGCGCCACCCGTACCCCGCCCAACACCTCACCCCGCCATACCCAAGCCGCCCCAACACGCAATCTCCCGGCGCCAGCCGGGGGATCGACGAGAGCCACAGGCCGAGTCGAGGGGGCCCCACAACCCCCAAGCACCCCCTCGGCTCGGGTCGCAGGGCGACCGCTCGCCGGTCCCCCGCAAAGCGGGAGACAGCGTGGATAGGCAGCGCTCCGAGACACCCCGAGCCGCCCCCAACCCCAAGCCGCCCCCTCGGCTCGGGTCGCAGGGCGACCGCTCGCCGGTCCCCCGCAAAGCGGGAGACAGCGTGGAGAGCGCCACAGGCCGAGTCGAGGGGGCCCCGCCAACCCGAGCCGCCCCAACACGCAATCCCCCGGCACCAGCCGGGGGATCGACGAGCGCCACAGGCCGAGTCGAGGGGGGCCCCAAATCCAAGCCGCCCCCTCGGCTCGGGTCGCACAGCGACCACTCGCCGGTCCCCCGCAAAGCGGGAGACAGCGTGGGGAGCGCCACCCGTACCCCGCACAGCAGGAGACAGCGTGGACAGGACGGCTCGAAGGACCCTTGCGATCGGTGAGGCAGTTCCGAAGGAACTGGAGACGGACCTGCCGCCGGCAGGTCCGCGTGGAGCTGAGGGGATTTGAACCCCTGACCTCTTGCATGCCATGCAAGCGCTCTGCCAACTGAGCTACAGCCCCTCGCCGAACGGCGGGACGGCGATTGTATCAGGCGTCCGCCGAGGCCGGTTCGTAGTCGATCGAGGGTGCGTCCGCCCAGAGGCGCTCCAGCTCGTAGTAGTCGCGGGTCTCCTGATCGAACACGTGGACGACGATGTCGCCGTAGTCGAGGAGCACCCACCGGGCATGCTCCTTGCCTTCACGACGGAGCGGCTTGCGGCTCAGGTGCCGCGCCAGTTGCGCCTCGACCTCGTCCACGAGCGATTTGACGTGACGATTCGACGTGCCGGTCGCGATGACGAACACATCCGTCACGACGACGAGCTCCGATACGTCCAGCAGGGACATGTCGAGCCCTCGCTTGTCGTCGATCGCGGCAGCCGCATGCAGAGCTGCGGTCCTGGCTTCGATATCGGCGGCGATGCGCTAGTCCTCTGCCTCGGGAACGTCGTATCCCACGATGATAGAGAGGTCGACGACACTCGACGGCGCACGGAGCTCGAGCTCGACGGCGCCGAGTCCCAGGAGCGCAACCACCTCCTGGGCCGGGAGGATGTTGTCGCGTCCTTGCGCGATGACGAGCGTCGTGTCGTAGTCGAACGTCACCGCATTGTCGGTGCGCACGACGCGAAAGCCGCTGCCAATGAGCACCTCGGCGACGCCGCGCGCCCCCTGAAGCCGGCCGTTCCCGTTGAGGAGCTCGAGGCGCGGCCGTGGTTCTGCCGCAACGAGGCGCCCGCCGAGCCTCGCTGCCATGAATGAGTCTGCCTCGGCGGTGTCGAGTACGAAGCCATCGGCGTCCCCGCCTGCGCCCGTGCGATCGACCGGGATGAGCGTGACGCTCGCACCCAACGCGGCGGCGACCGCCGCCTTCCCCTCCGCCGGGTCGGCCGCCACGGACGCCAGGCGCTCGGCGATCTGGGGCGCCGCAACCGCAGCCCCGAGCACCGCATCCCACACCGCCGCCTGCCGCTCCACCCACCCCAGTACGTCGCTGCCACCTGGATCGATCAGCATCATCGTGGCCGTGGCGGCGTCTACTCGGGACGAGCCGGCCGCAGCCACGAGTGTCTCCCCTGTGTCTCCCATGATGACGTAATCCGACCGCAGGCCGACGCCGAGCTCGCCCCCGATCACTGCGGTCATCTCGTCGGGACCGACGAGTGCGACGGTATCGAATCGAAGGCCGGTCGCATTCGTGAGCACGAGGCCGGCGAACGAGGCGTCCTCGAAGAGCGGGGCATCGGCGAGCTGGAACTCGCCGTAGCCCGGCAGCGTGACGAAGAGCGGGGCCGGGACGAGCAGGGCCAATGGGGCGCCTGCCTCGTCTGCCGTGAGAATGGCGAACGACGCCCCCCTCCCCGACTCGTCTGTGACGACGACGAGAAGAGCCGCGGCTTCGTCGCCGTTCTGTCCGGTGCCGAGAACCGACTCGACGTCGACCGCCTCGGCATCCGCTCGCAACGAGGTCGTCCACTCCGACCAGCGTCCACGCAACCAGGGAGACGCCAGCAGACCCCCGACCAGCACGGTGACGAGCGCGATGCCGCTCCATGAGCGCCGACCGGCGCGCCTGATGGGTGCGTCAGGCCGGGAGCGACGTCGCGTCACCATCAGCCATACACGCCCTCGGCCACGATGTAGCGCCACACCGGCTCGGCCACGAGGAACCGAAGGCTGTGCCCCGCCCTCGCCATGGCCCGCAGCTCGGTGCCCGAGACGTGGAGCAGCGGCATCGTGAGCCACTCCCAGCGGCGCCCCTCCAGCACGGAGGCGACCCGTTGGGACTCGACACCCGGCCGGGGTGCCACCGCGATGGCAGCCCGCGCCATGACCTCCTCGCCACGTTGCCAAGTCGGCAGCCGCGCCGCGGCGTCGGCGCCGAGGATCAGCGTCAACTCCTCGTCGTCCGGGAACGACTCGAGGGTCTCGATCGTGTACGTCCACCCGTCGCGGCGCACCTCGCGGTCGTCTGCGTCGAAGTAGTCGACGCCCTCGACAGCGAGCTTGGTCATCGCCCAGCGGGCACTCGACCCGGTGACCGACTCCGCCGCCTTCTGCCAGGGGGAGCCTGCCGGGATCAAGGTGACGACGTCGAGGCCCAACGACCTGTAAGCCGCCTCACCGGCATACAGATGGGCCAAATGGGGTGGGTCGAAGGTTCCGCCGAGCAGGCCGCGTCGCACGGCGGGAGCATAGGCGCGGCCGTCACGGACCCCTCTGCCGACCGGGGGCGCTCACGGGCACCGGCATCGGCTGTCTGGGCAGGAGAGCCAGGCCGTCCCGTGGGTCTTCGAGGCATCCGAGCCAGGCAAGCGGATCCTGGTACACGTCGCGGAGGCGGACCGAGAAATGGAGTGCTTGGCGGCCGTGGTCGAGCCCGGAGAGCCCCACCACGTCACCTTGCGCGACCCGATCCCCGCGGGTGACGTCGATCCTCGACAAGTAGCTGTACGAGGTCTTCACCCCTCCTCCGTGGTCGACGGTCACGGAGCGCATCCCGGCCACGGACCCCGCGAAGGTCACCGACCCGGGTGAAGCGGCGGTGACCGGCGAGCCGACGGGCGCCGCCAGGTCGACTCCCCAGTGACCGGAGTATGCGCCGGTCGGCTCGAAGTACCTGACGACCGGTCCGGGCACAGGGGCGACGAGGCCGGGGCAGGAGAGCAGGACCGCAACCGCGGCTGCAGCCGGCGCGAGGGACATGAGAGCACCTCCGGCAGCCACCGCAGCGTGCCACAGGCTATCGCCGCGGGATGACAGAGAGAAGGGCGTCCGCCGCCCGTGCCGCCCGGGATTCCTAGACCGCCGACGAGGCGGAAGCGAGCTCCTGCGGGGGGCCGGCGAGCTTCGTGGCCAGCTCCCGAAGGTCCGTTGGGCGGAAAGGCTTCGTCAGGAATCCGTCGGCGCCGTCGCGATCGGCACGCTCCCGCTGCTCGTCCTGGGCGTGTGCCGTCAGCACGAGGACCTGCAGGGCCCTCGTGGCCTCGTTGGCACGCAACGCCTCGAGAACCTCCCAGCCGCTCATGCCGGGGAGTCCGACGTCGAGGATGACGAGGTCGGGCAGCAGCTCGGTCGCCGCGGCGAGGCCGCTCGGGCCGTCGGCACGCATCTCGACCTCGAAACCGGCCGGGCGCAGGCAGACCTCGATCAGGCGCTGAATCACCTGAGAGTCTTCAACTACAAGCACTCGCCTGCTCACGAGTTCCTCCTGTTTACCGGCACCACTGTGCTTCTCCTCATCTCCAGCTATCGGTTCTGCCCCACGGAAACTTGAGGAAGGTTCAGGCGCGGCGAGCGAATCGTCTGTGGAGAGCGACCCGCTCGACGAAGCGCTCCAACTGCCGCAACGTCCTCACTTCGACGACATCGGCGCAGTGTGGCCCGTACAGCGACATGACCGAGTCTCCCGTGTCCCAGTAGCGGTGCGACTCGGGGTTCAGCCAGAAGAGCGCACGCGCCCGGCGTGCCAACTCCTCGACCAGCTCAGGCCGCGCATCCCGATAGTTCGACCTCGCATCGCCGGTGATGATCACGGTCGAGCGGGCAGTCACGACGTCTCCGTAGCGGTCGAGGAACGAGTCGAGCGCCGCCCCGTAGTCCGAGTGTCCGTCGCGCCACACGAGAGTGGCACCGGCCGACATGTCGACCACGGCGTCCGCGAAGTCGACACCGGGACCGAAGTACCGGGTGACCTCGTCGATCCCGTCGACGAAGGCAAACGAGCGAACCCTCGAGAAGTGGTGCGAGATGGCGTACGTCAGCTGCAACGTGAATCGGGCGAACGTCGCCATCGAGCCGGACACGTCACACAAGAGGATGAGCTCCGGTTTCGAGACGCGAGGCGGCTTGAACTTGGGGGCAACGAGGGCGCCACCGTGCTCGAGAGATCGCCTGATCGTGCGGCGCACATCGAGCCTGCCCCTCCTCCCCCGGCGGAGGCGATCGGCCAGACGAGTCGCCAACTTCCTCGCCAGCGGGGCGATGACGGCGTCGAGCCGGGCGAGCTCTTCACGGGTGGCGTGCATCAGGTCGACATCCTCGACGAGAGGTGACCTAAGAGTCTGGGCGACGGCCTCGGGCCCCCGATCCTCGACGAGACGCCTGATGATCTCCTGCCTGACCTCGGAGCGGAACGACTCTGCTGCCACCTGAGCCCGCTCTGCTCGCAGGCGGGCGTCGAGCGGATCGTCGCCATCGTCGCCGGTAGCCCCGAGCAGCCTGTCGACGAGCGACTCGGCGCCGAGCCGGCGCATCACCCTGTAGTAGTAGTACCGCCCTCCGACGGGCCTCCCGGGCTGGATTCCCGAGAGCTCGGAGACGGCTCGGCGTGCCAGGGTCCTGACGGCGTCTCGATCGCCGGAGGCGAGCGCGGCGACGATGGCGTCGAACAGCTCGCCGGCGTCCGGACCGCCGCCACCGCCCCCGGTGGGCTCCGCGCCGACGTCGTCTCCCGCCGTCACCGCCTCGTCTCCCGAAGAATCGGCGGCGCGCATGCCGAAGAACACGTCGAAGGTGGCATCGAAGGTCGCAACGTGCCTGGCGTTCTTCACGAGCGTGGCGGCGAGTGACGCCCTGAAGGCCTCGCGGTCGCCGAGGTCGGTGTGCTCCAGCGCCGAGGCCGCATCGAGCGCCTCGACCATCGACACGGGCACGCCGACCTGGCGCAGCTCGTCGACGAATGAGACGAGTGTCCCGATCATCAGCCCGGCGGTGCCCCGAGCGTCACCAATGCCTTGTCGATGTCCGTCTGGTACTTCAAGAGAACGTTGATCGTGTCGGCGGTCACACCGGCGTCCACGTCCTCGATGCCGAGGGCGAGCAGCGTGCGAGCCCAGTCGATCGACTCGCTCACGGACGGCGCCTTGCGCACCGGCAGCTCTCTGAGGCTGCGGACCACCTCGGCGATCCGGGTCGCCAAGCGCTCCGGGAGCCCGGGAACCCTCGCCAGCAGGATGTCCCTCTCCCGCTCCGCCGTCGGGTAGGTGATGTGCAGGAAGAGGCAGCGCCGCTTGAGCGCCTCCGACAGCTCCCTGGTGTTGTTCGAGGTGAGCACGACGATGGGCCGCGACCGGGCCTCCATCGTGCCGAGCTCCGGGATCGTGATCTGGAAGGCGTCGAGCACCTCCAGGAGGAGAGCCTCGGTCTCCATCTCGACCCTGTCGACCTCGTCGATGAGCAAGACCACCGGATCATCCGACGAGATCGCCTCGAGGAGAGGCCGGGTGAGTAGGAAGTCCCGGGTGAAGATGTCGCCCTCGAGCGTGTCCCACGCCCGACCCTCGTCAGCCTGGATCCGCAGGAGCTGCTTGTGGTAGTTCCACTCGTACAGGGCCTTTGCCTCGTCGAGACCCTCGTAACACTGGAGACGCACGAGACGGCGTCCCCCCGCAGTTGCGATCGCCACCGCCAGGGCCGTCTTGCCGACCCCGGCAGGGCCCTCGGCGAGGATCGGCTTCTCGAGCCGGTCGGCGAGGTACACGACCTGCGCGATCTTCGGATCGGCGAGATAGCCGGCGCGCTCGAGCGCGGTCGCCACCTCGCTGGGGCTCTCCCACAAGGACACTCAGCGAACCTGGCCCGAGCCCGTGAGCACGTATCGTTCACACGTGAGCGCTTCGAGGCCCATCGGCCCCCGCACGTGGAGCTTCTGGGTCGAGATGCCGATCTCCGCGCCGTAGCCGAACTCCTCGCCGTCGGTGAAACGGCTCGAGACGTTGACCGCGGTTACCGCGGCGTCGACCCCGCCGACGAAGGCGTCTGCCGCCGCAAGGTCCTCGGTGACGATCACCTCGGTGTGGCCCGTCCCGTAGCGGCGTATGTGCTCGATCGCCTCGCCGATGCCGTCGACCACCTTGACCGCCATCACGAGATCGAGGAACTCGGTCGCCCAGTCGACGTCGCTCGCAGGCGCCATGTCGCCGTCGAGAGCGCGGGCCGCCTCGTCGCCGCGCAGCTCGACGCCCTCTCCACGCAACGCGGCCGCCACCTTCGGGATGAACTCCGCGGCGACGTCGCGGTGCACGAGGAGCGTCTCGGCGGCATTGCAGACCCCGGGCCGCTGAACCTTGGCGTTGAGCGTGATGGCCTCTGCCTTGCCGAGGTCGGCTGCGGCATCGACGTAGACGTGGCAATTGCCCGCCCCGTCGATGACGAACGGGACCTTGGCTTCGGCGGCGACGGCGGAGATCAGGCCCTGGCCTCCCCTCGGCACGAGCAGATCGACCCATCCGGTGGCCTGCATCAGGGCGGTGGCGCCCTCCCTGCTCGTGTCGTCGAGCACTTGGACGGTATCGACGGGAAGGTCTCGGGCGACGAGGGCGGCCCGCAAAGCGTCGCCGATCGCCCTGTTCGAACGAAGCGCATACGAAGAGCCGCGCAGCAGCACTGCGTTCCCGGCCTTCACACAGAGTCCGGCGGCATCAGCCGTGACGTTCGGCCGTGCCTCGTAGATGACCGCAACGACGCCGAGCGGCACCCGCACCCGCTTCACGTCGACGCCGTTGTCCATCCGCCAGCCCTTCGTGACGACACCGACGGGGTCGGCGAGGCCGGCGACCTTCCCGAGTCCCGCGACGATGGCGTCGATGCGAGCTTCGGTGAGGCGCAGCCGGTCGAGCAAGGCACCCGAGATCCCCTCGGCGTCTGCGAGTTCCATGTCGGCGGAGTTGGCGGCCAGGATCTGGGCTCTCGCCGCGTCGACGTGGTCGGCCATCGACTCGAGGAGGGCCGACTTGATGGCGGGGCTCAACCCGCCGATGACCCGGGCGGCCGCCTTGGCGCGCGCGCCGATCTCCTCGATCGATGGACTCACCCTCATGCGCCGAGTCTATCGGCGGCAGGTGCCCCGGGCGCCGATCAGTCGGAGGCCCTGGCTGCCTCGTCGAGTATGAGATCGATCTCCCTCATGAGCAGCGCCTCGAGGCGAGCCACCTCGGCGGGCTCGTACGTGCGCCTGCCGTCGGCGAGGTCGATGATCGCATCGTCGACGTCACCTCTCGTCGCCTTCCTCAGATCGATGACGGTGCGCACCGACTCCGCTCCGTCATCTGCCTTGCGGAGGCGCGCCAGAGACAGCTCTCGCCGTAGCTCGCGATTGGCGTTCTCGAGCTCCATGCGCGAGGACTTGGCGAGCTGATCGCGTCTTCGGGCGAGGGCGAAGCCGATCACAGTCGCCACGACGGCTACTACGAGCAACGCCACCAGTTCTTCCACCATGTTCCTACCTCCTGTCGCGTCGACCTCTTCACGATGTCGCCAATCGGTATTCGGCTCTCCCGTTCTCTGCCTGACCGAGCACCGGCTACGGAGCAAGGCACTCCGACGACAACGGTGAGTGGCGGCGCGGCAACGGCGAGGACGGGCCAGGCGTGGTCGCTCTGCAGGCGCGACTGCGCTCGCATGACGAGATGCTGATACTCCGTCGGCTTCACCGCAGCCCCCACTAAGCCCTGACCACCCTACGACATCAAGGCTACCAGTCGCTCGGGCACAGTCAATGGGGGCGTCGCGGAACGCTCGGCGCCTCGATCAGCCGAACACGACGAGGTCGTCGCGATGGATCACTGCCCCACCGGCCACCGAAGTGTGAGTCCCACGGAGAGTGGTCACGTCGGCTGATCCGATTCGGGTCAACCCCTTGGCAATGATCCGCCCATCGGCGGTGACCTCGACGGCGGCGCCCGCCTCGAACGATCCGGCGTGGGAGGCGATCCCGGCGGGCAGCAGCGAGGCACCGGACCGCACTATGGCGGCGGCGGCGCCGGCGTCGACCGCGAGCGATCCTTCCGTTCGGAGGCCGAATGCGATCCAGAGCTTGCGCGCCGTCAGCCGCGACGAGTGCGGTTCGACCCAGGTCCCCACGTCGCCACCCTGCACTGCGACGAGCGCGGCGTCTGCCCTGCCGGCCTCGGCGATCACGGTCGGGATGCCCGACCATGCGGCCATCCTGGCTGCGCTGACCTTGGTGGCGACCCCCCCCGATCCGAAGCCACTGGCGCGACTCGACCTGTGGAGCTCGTCGAGGATCTCGTCCGTGTGGCGGACGGCGGTCAGCAGCTCCGCTTCGTCGCTGAGGCGGGGATCATCGGAGAAAAGCCCCTGCGTATCCGTCAGGATGACGAGCATGCCCGCCGAGACGAGGTGGGAGACGATTGCGGCAAGTCGGTCGTTGTCGCCGAGGCGGAGCTCGTCGACGACGACGGTGTCGTTCTCGTTCACCACCGGGACGACGCCGAGGCTCAGCATCCGCTCGAGGGCCTCCCGGGCGTGCAGGTACTGGCCCCGATTGGCGAGCACGTCGCGAGTGAGCAGCACCTGGCCGGCGACCCGGCCGCGCACGCCGAGCTCTCGCGTGTAGATCTCCATGAGCTTTCCCTGCCCGACGGCGGCGGCCACCTGGAGAGCTGGGAGATCGGTCGGGCGCCGCTGCAGCCCGAGCGCCGGGAGACCGGCAGCCACCGCCCCGGAGCTGACGAGGATCGTGGGATGTCCTGCGCCCCACAGGGCATCGACCTGCTCCACGATGGCGACGACTCGTTGGGGATCGATCCCGCCCTTGGGGCCGGTGAGCGAGGAGGAGCCGACCTTGACGACGACGGCGCTCCCGCCTGACGCGGGGCGTCTCATTCCGTGCCGACCGCCTCTGGGTCGAACGTGAAGACGAGATCCCCGATCTGGACGTCGTCACCGGGTTCGGCGCCCGCCGCCCGCAGCGCTTCTGCGACCCCGATCCTGGCAAGTCGCCTGGAGGCGAGGTCGGCGGCCTCCGGGACCGTGAGGTCGGCGAGGCGGATCGCCCGTTGCGCAGCGCGGCCTTCCACCAGCCACACCCCCCCGCTTCTCGTGACGCTGAAGTCCGACTCGAGTGGTCGATGGAGCACGAAGCCTGGTCGCTCGGGAGCGGCACGTCTCGCCGTATCGACCATGTCGGCGATGGCGTGCGCCAGCGCTTCGAGCCCTTCGCCGGTGGCGGCGGAGATCATGTGGACGTGGACGGCGCGCTGTTCGGCCCAGTCCGCCAGGAGGCGCGGGTCCTCGTGAGCGTCGATCTTGTTGACCGCGATGACCCTCGGGAGGCGTGCCAGGGCAGCCGAGTGGTGGGCGAGCTCCCGCTCGAGCACCGCCAGCTGCTCCGGGAAGGGCGTCTCCTGCATGTCGGTCGGGTCGAGGAGGACGACGAGGGCCCGCGCCCGCTCGACGTGCCTCAGGAACTCGTGGCCGAGCCCCCTTCCCTCGGCGGCCCCCTCGACGAGGCCCGGGATGTCCGCCAGGACGAACTGCCTCTCGTCGACGGTCACGACTCCCAGGTTCGGCTCGAGGGTGGTGAAGGGGTAGTCGGCGATCTTGGGCCGGGCGGCCGAGAGCCGTGACACGAGCGTGCTCTTGCCGGCATTCGGAAAGCCGACGAGGGCGGCGTCGGCGAGCAACCTCAGCTCGAGGACGACCGTGACCTCTTGTCCGTACTCTCCCTGCTCGGAGAGACTCGGGGCCTTCCTCGCCTTCGTGACGAAAGCGGCGTTGCCCCGGCCACCCTTTCCTCCCCTGGCGACGACGAGCTGCTGGCCTTCCTCGACGAGGTCGGCGAGCAGTGTGCCGGATGCGTCGCTGACGAGGGTGCCGAGCGGCACCCCGAGCACCGTGACCCTGCCGCCTCTGCCGTGGCGGAGGTCACCCTCACCGTGGGTGCCGTCCTCGCCGGCCCAGTGGCTCTGCCTGTCGTACTCGAGCAGCGAGGTCTTGTCCGCGGTGGCCCGGAGGACAACGTCACCCCCGGCGCCTCCCGACCCGCCGGTCGGCTTGCCGCGGGGCCTGCCCTTCTGGCGCAGGAAACTGGCGACGCCGGCGCCTCCGTTTCCCCCTTTGATCCGGACCGTTGCCCGGTCGACGAAGCTCATGGTGGCTAGGGCGTGCGGGACGCCCCTTCGCTCAGTCGTCGAGGATCGAGACGAGGCGCCTCCCGCGACGCTCGCCGTACTTCACGACGCCGCTCGTCATGGCGAAAAGGGTGTCGTCACCGCCGCGCCCGACGTTGTCGCCGGGATGGATCCTCGTGCCGCGCTGGCGTACGAGAACAGATCCGGCGCTGACCCGTTGCCCGTCGAAGACCTTCGGACCGAGGCGCTTGGCGGCAGAGTCGCGGCCGTTCTTGCTGGAGCCGCTGGCTTTCGTCTTCGACATGGTTACGCCTCCTCGTCGGTCTGCGCTTCGGAGGACTTCTCCTCCTCGGCCTCGGCTGGCTTGGTCGCCTTGGCGGTCGACTTCTTCGACGCTGCCTTCTTCTTGGCGCCGGTTTCGATCTTCGTCACCTGCAGCCGGGTGTACGTCTGGCGGTGGCCGGCGTTCTTGCGGTACCCGCTCTTCGGCTTGTACTTGAAGACCTGGATCTTCTCTCCCCTGCTCTCGCCGATCACGGCGGCCGTGACGGTGGCCTTCTCGAGCTCACCCCGGTCCGAGACGATGCTGCCATCGTCGCCCACGACGAGCAGCGGCTGGAATGTGACCTCGTCCCCGGCGTCCTTGATGCGCTCGACGTCGATGACGTCGCCCTCACGGACCTTCGCCTGCTTCCCGCCGGCGCGGATGATGGCGTACATCTTCAATCCTCCGAGATTCATGGAACGGCGAGCGGGCTGCGGCTCGCGTTCGGAGCGCCACATGCTACTACGGGTCGCCGAGGGCGGATCAGTCCTCGGTGACGTCCTCGACCTCCAGAGCGGGAGGGAGGGGGGCGCCGACCGTGGCGGCGTCCTCGTAGAGCAGCACTCCTCGCCCCGCACAATGGGGGCACACCTCGGAGAACGATTCGAGGAGCCCTGCCGAGACGTTCTTGCGGGTCATCTCGACGAGTCCGAGGTTCGAAACGTCGAACACCTGGGTCCTCCGCTTGTCCTTGGCGAGCTGCTCACGGAACTTGAGCAGCACCTGGTCGCGGTTGCGCTCGATCTCCATGTCTATGAAGTCGATGACGATGATCCCGCCGATGTCGCGCAGGCGGAGCTGCCGGGCGATCTCCTCCGCGGCTTCGAGGTTGTTCTGGAGGACGGTCTCCTCGAGGTTGCTGTGCCCGACGAACCGGCCGGTGTTCACGTCGATGACGGTGAGGGCCTCCGTCCTGTCGACGACGATGTGCCCACCGGACGGCAGCCACACCTTCCTGTCGAGCGCCTTCCGGAGCTGATCCTCGACGTGGAACCGCTCGAACAGCGGCATCTCGTCCTCGTACATCTTGACCTTGCCGACGAGCTCCGGCTCGGTCTTCTCGAGGTAGGAGACGACCATGTCGAGCGTCTCCTTGTCGTCGACGAGGAGACGCTTGAAGTCCTTGGTGAAGTGCTCGCGGATCACCCGCAGCACGAGCTGTGGCTCCTCGTAGATGAGGGCGGGTGGAGCAGCGTCCGTTTTCGCCTCGATGTCCTCCCATATCGACTCGAGGCGCTCGATGTCCGCCTCGAGGTCTTCTCGCGATGCTCCTTCGGCGGCCGTCCTGACGATGACACCCATCCCCTTGGGGCGGATGTCGGCGACGATGTCGCGCAGCCGGCGGCGCTCGTCCTCTGGAAGGCGTCGCGAGATGCCGCGCACATCCGGATCCGAGGACAGCACGAGATAGCGGCCCGACAGGCTGACGTCGTTCGCCAGCCGGGCGCCCTTGTGACCCATTGCGTCCTTGACGACTCGGACGACGACCGAGTCGCCCGGTTTGAGGACCATCTCGATGCGGCGCTTGCCGTTCTCGACGTCGGCATCGTCGTAGTTCACGTCGCCCGAGTAGAGGACTCCGTTCTTGCCGGCCCCGAAATCGATGAAGGCCGCCTCCATCCCGGGCAGGACGTTGCGCACCTTCCCGACGTACACGTTGCCGACGAGCGACTGCTTGTCGGACCTGGCGACGTAGTGCTCCACGAGGACGGGTCCCTCGAGGACGACGATCTGGGTCTGGTGGGGGCTGGAGCGCACCAGCATCTGCTTGCGGGCCGTCTCGGGAGGCGGCAGCACCTCGAGGTGGGGTCGCGCCGACGACCGCTCCCTCGACGTCGCCCGACTCGTCGAGCTGCGCGACCGGGTGCGACTGGACGAGCGGCCGCTACGCGAGTCCGAGTCGGGGTGCGAACCGGGCGCCGGGGCGCGGCTCGATCGGCTGTTGCGCCGAGACGTCCTACTCGTGTCTTGTTTGTCCGGGGCAGTCACCTGCTCCGGCTCTTTGAAGCGGCGAATCGTGGCGGTCTTTCCGCCGAGGTCCTCCAGTTTGCGTTCCTCCTCGAGTGCACCTCTTCTGATGACTCGGGGAGTCTTCTTGCGAAACAAAGGCATGCAAGCTCTCCTTGAAGCCCATTGCTGGGCGATGAACTGACCAGCTCGAGCGGCCCTCGGCGTGCGGCATCCGGCGCAGATGCTCGGGAAGGAGCACGACTCGTGCAGTGCGGCCCACGAAGCAGCATGTGGGCGTGAGGACGAGCACGGTCGACATGTCCTAGCGATCCCCTGACGGGTCCTTGGCCGGAAACTGGCCACCGCACGCAGTGGCTCGAGCCCGCACGAGGGTAGCAGGCATCTTCGCGCTCTCGGCGCACCGGCCGGTCACCGTATCCATCGTGGCGGCGGCCACCGTATCCATCGTGGCGGCGCCAACCGCGGTGCTACGCTCCGGCGCCATGCAGCGAAGGGCCGAGCAGGGCTGGATCGAAGTCATCTGCGGGCCGATGTTCTCAGGCAAGAGCGAAGAGCTGATCAGGCGCATCACCCGTTATCACCTCGCCCGGGTCCCGACGCAAACCTTCAAGCCGACCGTCGACATCCGTTACGCCGTCGCAGAGGTCGTCTCGCACAGCAGGCTTTCGACCCAGGCGATTCCCGTCACCGACTCCGACGAGCTGCTGAGGTCGGTGGAGGACAGAACCGTGGTCGTAGGAATCGACGAAGGCCAGTTCTTCGACGGCGGCCTGGTCGAGGTGGCGACCCTCCTGGCCGGGGCGGGCAAGCGCGTGATCGTGGCCGGCCTCGATACCGACTTTCTGGGGCGCCCGTTCGAGCCGATCCCGTCGCTCATGCTGCGCGCCGAGTACGTCACCAAGGCTCTCGCCGTCTGCCACCGCTGCGGAGGGCCGGGACTGTTCACCCAGCGGGTCGTCCAGTCGGACGAGCTCGTCGTCCTGGGGGCCACCGACGCATACGAAGCCCGCTGCCGCCGCTGCTACGACCCCACGGAAGCCCAGCAGCCGAAGCTGGCGATAGAGGCCTGACCGGCGCTCAGCCGCGTTCGCCGGGGACCGGGGAGCGACGCATCCAAATCGAGTGGGCGAAACCGAGGGCGATGCTCATGGCCAGAAAGGCCGACCCGCCGGCGCTCAGGAATGGCAACGGCAAGCCGGTGACCGGCATGAGCCGCATGGTCATCCCGATGTTGACGAACACGTGGAAGACCAGCAGGGCGGCGATGCCGACTGCGGTGAGCTGGGAGAAGCGATCTCTCCCGACCGCGGCTGCCATCATCACCCGCCACACGATCACGGTGTAGAGGGCGATGACGATGCTGCCCCCCACGAAGCCGAGCTGTTCGCCGACCGCGGTGAAGATGAAGTCCGTCGACTGCTCGGGAACGAAGCGCAGGTTCGTCTGGGTGCCCTCGAAGAGCCCCGCCCCGAAGAATCCCCCGGAGCCGATGGCGATCTCACTCTGCCGCTGGTTGTAGAGCGAGGTCGCCGCCAGGTCCTCCGTCGGATCGAGGAAAGCGGTGATCCGCTCGAGCTGGAAGTCGAGCAGCGCGTCCGTCTGGAAGATGATCACCGTGGCGAACACCGCCACCAGCACGAGGAACACGAGCTGGCGCCACGTCGTGCCTGCCGCGAACAGGACGACGACGGCTATGAAGCCGAAGACGAGCATCGTCCCGAGGTCCGGCTGCTTGAAGATGAGGATCGATGGGATGCCGACGAGCACGAACGACCTGGCGACGTGGTACCACTTGAGGTTCCCTTCGGCCGCAGACGCCAGCAGAGCGGCGAGCCCGAGGATCACCGCCACCTTGGCGAACTCCGACGGCTGGAACTGGAAGGTCCCTATCGGGATCCAGCGGCTTGTCCCGGCGCGTAACGGTGCGAAGAGCACGGCGACCAGCGTCCCGAGGCTGATGATGTACGCCAGCGGGGCCAGGGCGCGTAGCGACCGAAGATCGACGAGAGACACCGCCAGAAAGGCGGCGAGCCCGATCACCACGAAGATCGTGTGCCTGCGTACCAACGCCGTCGGGTCCTCGAGCCGGGCAGTCGCCACGGTCCAGACCATGACTATCCCCAGCGCCGAGACCGCCATGTATGCCATCAGGAGGACGAGGTCGGGCCGCAGCGGCAGCTCGCGTTGGAGGATGGTGACCGGCTCGGAGCGACGGGAGGCGAGCGCCATCAGTCGGTCTCCTCGCCGACGGCCACGGGGGTCATGCCGTCCAGGCCGTTGAGCAGGTATTGGAACACGCGGCGAGCCGTCGGGGCGGCGAGCTCCCCGCCGCTGCCGCCACGCTCGATGACGACGACGACCACGTACTCCGGATCGTTGATCGGCGCCACCCCGGCGAACACGGCGGTCGTGATCGACGGGAGCACGGTGCCGTCCTCGAGGGTCTGGGCCTTGCGAACCTCTGCCGTCCCGGTCTTGCCGCCGATCATCTCGACGTTGGGCCCGAAGTCGGCGAAGGCGCTGCGGGCAGTGCCCCCGGCCCCGTTGACGACGCTCTGCATGTCGCGTCGCAGCGAGAGCCACGTCGTTGCCGAGATGTCGAGCGAGCGAGTGACGACCGGCGTGTGCTCGAACACGACGTCGTCGTTGCCGTCGACCGCACGATCGAGCACGTACGGCTGGTACAGGGTTCCTCCGTTAGCCATGGCGGCGTAGGCGGCGGCGAGCTGGAGGGGAGTCACCACGAGTGATCCCTGACCGACGGCGACCTGAAGCAGGTCTCCCCCGAGCCACGGGCTCGCCAGGTCGAGCCGGGCGGCGTCGAGGCGTTGTGGCTGCTCGGCGGCCCACCGCACGAACAGCTCCCTGTCCGGGACGATGCCCTCCTGCTCGAACGGCAGATCGATCCCGGTCTGCTCACCGAAACCGAGCTGCCTCGCCCAGTCCTGCAGCATGTTCTCGCGCTCGGTGAGCTTGTTCTCCTCCCAGATGCGCAGTGCCAGCTCCCAGAAGTAGACGTTGCACGAGCGGGTGAACGCCGCGTGGATGTTCTGCAGCCCATCGTCTCGCGGGAACGTCCAGTTCGACCAGACCCGCTGGCTGGCGTCCGTGAAGGGGGCGTTGAGCTGGGCGGTGCACTCGATGAGGTCTTCGACGGAGAACGTGCTGATCGGGGCGATGCCCTCCTCCATGGCGGTCACGTACGTGATCGCCTTGAACGTGGAAGCCGGGGCGTATTGACCCTGGATGAC
This sequence comes from Acidimicrobiia bacterium, assembly GCA_036396535.1. Taxonomy (NCBI): domain Bacteria; kingdom Bacillati; phylum Actinomycetota; class Acidimicrobiia; species Acidimicrobiia bacterium. The sequence continues at coordinate 17,160 of DASWKR010000012.1, forward strand.
ATTGTCGTTGAACGCCCCGTCCGGGAACGCCTCGAACTCGCGCTGGGTCAGCCCGCCGATGAAGATGTTGGGGTCGTACCCCGGCACCGAGTCGAGGGCCACCACTGCGCCGTCCTTGGCGCGCAGCACGACCCCGACTGCGCGCACCGGGCACCCCTGGTCCTCGTCACTCGGCTCGCAGCCGCCCTCGGCGTGCTGTTCTCGGGCGAGAGTCAGCGCCTCGAGGAGCGACTCGTGGAGGACTTGTTGGGTTTCGAGCTCGAGCGTCAGGTAGAGAGTCGACCCCGGCCGCGGCACCTGCTCGCCGAGGATGTCCTGGATCGTCTCCGCGTCGACGAGGTACTTGATGGCTCCGGGCGTTCCGCGGAGGAGATCGTCGTACTGTCGCTCGATGCCGTCCTTGCCGAGCACATCGGACGGGCCGACGCCCGGCTTCTCGAGGTCGTGCTCGTCTGGGCGGCCGATGTACCCGATGACGTGCGCCCCGAGCTCGCCGTTCGGGTAGAGCCGCACCGGCTGCGGCACGATGGAAACCCCGGGGAACTCGTCGAGTCGCTCGGAGAGGAAGACCTCCTGCCGGCGCGTGAGGTCGCCGAGGACCGTCAGGCGGTCACCCCGCTGCTTCGCCTCGTCGACGATCTCCTGCACTTCGCCCGCGGTGCGCCCCGAGAAGGCGGCCAGGCGCTGGACCAACTCCTCCTCGACCGCCGAGGGCACGAGGGCGCCCTCGATCACGGCAGCCAGCGAGGGCCGGTTCCCGGCGAGCAGCTCCCCGTTGGCGTCCCGGATCTCCCCGCGGGGGGCGGGCGTCTCCACGACCTTCACCAGGTTCTCGTCGGCTTGGCGGCGGTACTCCTCGGCAGACGTGACCTGCATCGACCACAGACGCAGCGTCAGCACGGAGAACATCGCGAGGAACACGAGCGACAGGACCCCGATCCGGACTCCCGACATCAGATGTGCCTCACGGTCGCCAACTCCTCGTCCGGTCCCTGGCGAGCACCTTGCTGATCGGCGGGAGGACGGCGCCGGCCAGGGCGACGTTCCACACCGCCGGGAGGAAGATCAGCCTCAGCACTCCCGCGCTCATCAAGAGGCGCTGGCCGAACAGGGTACCGGTGAGCGCGAACAACGCCTCTCCGATGGCAGTCAGCGCCAAGACCCCGACACCGATCGCCACGAGGCCGTGGTCCGACCGGGCTCTGAGGCGAACGGTCACGTAGGCGACGACCGTGAGGGCGATCGCCCACAGGCCGAGCGGGGCGCCGCCGAGCAGGTCGGCGAAGAGACCGGACGTGAACCCGACGAGGAGGGCCGGCTCAGGTTCGAGATGCCTCGCCGTTGCGATGACCGCCAGGATCGTCAGGTCGGGAGAGGCGCCGAAGAGCTCGATCCTGCCCTCGGCGAACACGGTCGATTGGAGGACGAGGGCGAAGATCGCCACGGTCAGCGCGAAGACGACGTCGCGGCCTCTCACTGGCCGATCACGGGGGCATTCGGAGCCGGCTGGGGCTCGTCGTCCTCACCGACGGCGTCGAGCGGCGACCACCCGACGATCACCTTGACGAACTCGATCTCCGAGACCCGGATCGCAGGCGAGACGGTCGTCTCGAGCAGGAAGCCTGCCGCCGTCTCGGCCGACGCAACGATCGTGCCGACGGCGATGCCCGCCGGGAACCTCGTCCCGTCGGTCACGAGCAACTGACCTCTGGCGACCGGCTTCTCGGCGTTGAACATCCGCAGCTGCAGGTCGGCGTCTCCTCGCCCGGAGATCGTCCCCAGCTCGTTCGTCTCCAGGTTGCGAACGCCCACCCCGAACCGCACGTCCGTGATGAGGCGCACCCTGGCGCTCGACTCGGTGACGAAGTCGATGCTCCCGACCAACCCGTCCTCGTCGATCACCGTCTGGTTGAGGGCGATGCCGTCGGCGGTTCCGCGATTGATCCACCTGATGTGGTTGAACTCGCTTGTGCCGAGGGAGAAGATCTGGGCGGTGATCGCCGAGAGCTGCCCGGGGGGCTCGAGGTCGTTGATCGCTTCCAGCTCCTCGAGACGGTTCTGCAGGCTCTGCTGTTCCTGGATCTGGCTCTCCAACTCGTCCACCCTGTCCTGGAGGCGGGCGTTCTCGTCGCGCAGCCCTGCGATGTCCGAGAGGCCGTCGATGAAGCCGACCACGGGGCGGGTCGCCGCGGTAGCGGCGCGCTGCAGCGGCGCGAACAGCACCTGGGCTCCCTCCCTCATCGTCTCACCGAGGCCGACACCGTGTGACCGGACGTCGAACGTGGCGACGAGGAAAGCCACCGTCAACAGCCCGACGAACAGGGTCGTCGAACGGTCGAATCGCCGGAACGAGAACATGCCGTCAGCTCCTCACGGCCGGCGAGGCTCGAGGCCGCAGTGGGTGGTGGTCGAGGGCTCGACCGGTACGTCGAGCAAGCGATCGCCTGCCCGGTCCCGTCTTCCCCACCCCGCCGATCGACTCCTGCCGTCCTGTGCCTCGCGGTCGGGCTACGAGGCCGGCAGACACACGACGGGCGTCAACTGCGCCCACTCGACTGCAGCACGACATGGAGCACCTCGAACTCCTCGAGGCAGGCGCCCGATCCGAGCACGACGGACTGCAGTGGGCGATCGGCGGTCACGATCGGCATGCCTGTCTCGTTCGCCAGTCGCACGTCGAGCCCCCTCAGCAGAGCTCCCCCTCCGGTGAGCACGATGCCGCGCTCCATGATGTCGGCCGCCAGCTCCGGCGGGGTCTTGTCGAGCGTCAACTTCACGGCGTCGACGATCGCCTGGACCGGCTCCTCGATCGCTTCGCGCACCTCGGGGCTGCTGAGGAGCACGGTCTTCGGGAGTCCGCTGATGAGGTCGCGGCCCCTGACCTCGGCCGCCGGCTCGTCCGGGTATGGCCAGGCGGATCCGATCGCCATCTTCACCTGCTCGGCGGTGCGCTCGCCGAGCATGAGGTTGTACTCCTTCTTGACCCACGAGATGATCGCCTCGTCGAGCTCGTCTCCGCCGATCCTGATCGACTTCGACACCACGATGCCCCCGAGCGAGATGACGGCCACCTCGGTAGTCCCGCCTCCCATGTCGACGACCATCGAGCCGGACGGCTCGTGGACCGGGAGGCCGACACCGATCGCCGCGGCCATGGGCTCTTCGATCGTGTACGCCCTGCGGGCCCCGGCGTGGTACGCGGCCTCTTCCACCGCCCTGCGCTCGACGGCGGTGATCCCCGAAGGCACGCAGATGACGATGCGAGGCCTGGCGGCGAAGCGCCGGTTGTGGACCTTGTCGATGAAGTAGCGGAGCATCTTCTCGGTGATGTCGAAGTCGGCGATGACGCCGTTGCGGAGCGGCCGGATGGCCTGGATGTAGGACGGCGTCCGCCCGATCATCCGCTTCGCCTCCATGCCGACCTCCAACGGCCGGTTGTCCCTGGTGTTGATGGCGACGACCGAAGGCTCGTTGAGGACGATGCCCATCCCGCGGACGAAGACCAGCGTGTTCGCCGTTCCGAGATCGATCGCCATGTCCCTGCCGGCAACGGCAAACAAGTTGTTCAGCATGGAACCCTCTCGCCCTTCATATGCCGATACTCGCGCACCATGGAGACTACCGATGGTGGGGTCGCGAGCGCTGACAGTGTAGACCGGGTGAGGACGGCGATTTCTGGCGTGCCCTCCACCACGTAGTATCCGCCACCGTCTCGCGAGGGAGCAGTGGGAGGCGATGGCAGTCGAGCACACGTTCGTGATGGTCAAGCCGGACGGGGTGGCGCGCAGTCTCGTCGGCGAGGTCGTCTCCAGGTTCGAGCGCAAGGGCTTGAAGCTCGAGAGGATGCGCATGCTGCAGATCGACGACGATCTGGCTGCCCGCCACTACGCCGAGCACGTCGCCAAACCCTTCTTCGGCGAGCTCACGGCGTTCATCACGAGCGGGCCGGTGGTCGCCATGGAGTGGTCGGGCGAGTCGGCGGTCGCCGTGTCCCGCACGCTGATGGGCCCGACGAACCCTGTCGACGCACCCCCCGGAACGATCCGCGGCGACTACGGCCTCGTCATCACGAACAACATCGTCCACGGGAGCGACTCGGCAGCGAGCGCAGAACGCGAGCTCGGATTGTTCTTTCCCGACTCGGCAGACGCCTGAGCGAGGTCGTTGCCCTGCTCCGCCGCCACCTCGAGCGGCCGATCAGTCCTCGTCGTCGACGTCTGGGTCCACGTGGTCTTGCGCATCGAATCGGCGATGGACGCGCGACTGCTCTGCTGCCGGGAGCCCGAGGGCGGCGCGCGCCTCGCCGGCGACGTACAGGGATCCGGCAACCACGATCGCTCCGGCGGTGCCCGCCAGCCGTCTCGCCACGGCGACGGCGCCGGCGACGTCGGGCACGGTCTCGATGAGTGGACGCGGCTCGAGGGTCGCAGCCGCCAAGGCGACCTCGGCGGCGTCGACCGCCTCGCCGTCCGCCGCACTGGTGGCGACGACCGTCCGCACGATTCCCGCCAGCGGGGCGAGAAGTGCTGCCACGTCCCGGTCGCCGCGCCACCCGGTGACGAGTACCCAGTCGGCTCGCGGGAACTCGGACTCGAGGCTGGCGGCGAGGCCCGCGATCCCCTGCTCGTTGTGGGCGCCGTCGACGACCATGAGCGGGTTCCTCGACACGACCTCGATTCGACCAGGCGACGTGACGCCGGCGACTGCCTCGTGAACGGCCGCCGCGTCGAGGGGGCGCCCGAAGAACAGCTCGGTCGCCGCGATGGCGAGCGCCAGATGGTCGACCTGATGCCTCCCGTGGAGGCGTAGCTCCATCTCCTCGTACCGTCCGTGAACACCCTCGATGCTGGTCAGCCAAGCGTCCCCCGACCAGGCCGCTTCGAGGGTCTCGTATGCGTCGCCGTACCTGAACCAGCGCGATCCGGTGGCGGCCACCCGCGCCGTCACCGGCCCCTCCGCCGCCGGGTCGAGCGGCCCGGTGACGAGGATCCCTCCGTCGTCGAGGATCGCCGCCTTCTCGCCTGCGATCGCCGAGATCGAGCTCCCGAGATAGGCCATGTGATCCATGGCGATGCCGGTGATGACCGACACGTCTGCCGAGACGACGTTCGTGGCGTCGAGGCGGCCCCCCAGACCGACCTCGACCACTGCGACGTCGACCGCGGCGGTGGCCATCAGCGAGAAGGCGAGTACCGTCGTGACCTCGAAGTATGTCAGCATCTCGCCGCGGCGGGCCTCGTACATCTCGACGAACGGGGCGATGTCGGCGACCGCCTGCACGAGCTCGTCGGCGCGCAACGTCCGCCCGCCCAAGGTGAATCGCTCCTCCAACTCCTGGAGGTGGGGTGAGATGAACGTACCGACGAACAGGCCGTGGGCGCCGAGCAGGTCGCCGATCATCCGCACCGTCGTCGTCTTGCCGTTGGTGCCCGCCACGTGCACTACGGGGAACGAGCGGTGCGGGTTGCCGAGCAGCTCCAGAGCGCCGGCGATCCGCTCGATCCCCGGCTTGACGCCCTGACCGATGCGGTCGTCGAGGAAGCGCAAGGCCTCGTCCCTGCTGGTGACCACGACGTCAGCCCAGCTCCGCGAGCTGCTCCCGCAATCGCGAGAGCTTCTCCTCGAACTCGACGGCCTTGGCCTCTTCCTTGGCCACGATGTCCACCGGAGCCCGCTCCCGGAAACTGGGGTTGCCCAGCTTCCTCGTGGAGGCGTCGAGGAGCGACTCGGCCTGGGCGATCGCCTTGGCGAGCCTGGGGCGCTCCTGGTCGACATCGACGAGCCCTGCGAGGGGGATGTACCCGTCGATGGATCCGGCCGTGATCCTCGTGTGGCCGCTCGGATCGGGCGGGACGCTAGTGAACTCGGCGTGTGCCCTCGCCAGGGAGGAGAGCTGCTCGCTCCACCACGGCGCCGCGATGCCGCCGGGGTCGGATACGAGCAGTGGGACCGAGTCGGCCGCGATCTGGTGCTCCGAACGGAAGCGCCGCACCCCCACCACGAGCTCGCGAAGCTCGTCGACACCCGGCGGGATCTCCCCGGCGGGCGGTGCAGGCCAGCTCGACGTGATGACCAGCCCTTCGCCGACGAGCTCGCCCCACAGCTCCTCGGTGACGAACGGGACCACAGGATGGAAGAGCTTGAGGAGGTCGCGCAGCACCACACCCAGAGTCGCCTTCGTCACCTCGGCCCGGCCGGCGTCCCGCAAGATCGGCTTGGCCATCTCCAGGTACCAGTCGAACACCTCAGACCAAGCGAAGTTGTAGAGAATGCCCACCGCGTCAGAGAACCGGTACTCGTCCATCAAGCGGTCGTATTCCGCAGTCGTCTCCGCCAGACGGCCGAGAATCCAGCTCGCAACGGGATCGACGCCGGACGGATACCCGCCGTCTGCAGGAACCGCGGTGACGCCAACGTGCTCGACGGCGAAGCGAACCGCGTTCCACAGCTTGTTGCCGAAGCGCCGCGCCGCGTCGATCCACTCCTCGTTGAGCGGGATGTCGTGGCCCGGGGCGGCAGACTGGATCAACGTGAGCCGCACCGCGTCGGCGCCGTACTGGGCGATCAGGTCGAGCGGGTCCATCGTGTTCCCGAGGCTCTTCGACATCTTCCTGCCGTCGACGTCGCGCACGAGGCCGTGGATGACGACATCGTCGAATGGCCGGTCGTCCATGAAGCGCAGACCCATCATGATCATGCGCGCCACCCAGAAGTAGATGATGTCGAACCCGGTCACCAGGACGCTCGTCGGATAGAACGTCGCCAGCTCTTCGGTCTCGTCGGGCCATCCGAGCGTCGAGAACGGCCACAAGGCGGACGAGAACCAGGTGTCGAGCACGTCTTCGTCTGCTGTGACCGTCCCCCCGCACTTGTCGCACTCGGTGACGTCCTCCCTCGAGACGATGATCCCGTCGCCGTTGTCGCAGTACCACGCCGGGATCCGGTGCCCCCACCACAGTTGGCGCGAGATCGTCCAGTCGCGCAGGTTCTCCATCCAATGGAAGTAGTTGTTCTCCCACCGTTTCGGCACGAAATGGATGGCACCGTCCTTGACCGCTTCGATGGCAGGTCCGACGAGCGGCCCAACCTTTACGAACCACTGGAGGGAGAGCAAGGGCTCGATGACGGAGTCGCAGCGCGAGCAGTGGCCGACCGAGTGGTGGTGTTCGACCACGTCGACGATCCGGCCTTCCTCTGCGAGAGCCTCCTTGACCGCCCGGCGTGCGTCGTACCTGTCGAGCCCCGCGAACCGACCGCCGGCAGCTGTGATCCTGGCGTCGGTGTCGATGACGACGACGGGCTCGAGCCCGTGGCGCTCCGCGATCTCGAAGTCGAGTGCGTCGTGGGCCGGGGTCACCTTGACAGCCCCCGTCCCGAACTCCATGTCGACGGCCTCGTCTGCCACGATCGGGATCTGCCGGTTCATGAGCGGCAGGGTGACCGACTTGCCGACGACGTCGGCGTAGCGAGGGTCGGCAGGGTGCACCGCCACCCCCGTGTCGCCGAGCATCGTCTCGACCCGGGTCGTGGCCACCACGATCTCGCCGCTGCCGTCGGTGAACGGGTAAGCGATCGTCACCAGCTCGCCGACCTCGTCCTCGTGTTCGACTTCGATGTCCGAGAGTGCCGTATGGCATCGCGGGCACCAGTTGATGATCCGGTTGCCGCGGTAGATGAGACCGGCCTCGTACAGCGACACGAACACCTCGCGCACTGCTCTCGACAGGCCGTCGTCGAGGGTGAAACGCTCGCGGGACCAGTCACAGGACGTGCCGAGGGCACGGAGCTGCTTGGTGATCAGTCCGCCGGACTTCGCCTTCCAAGCCCAGACCTGCTCCAGGAAGGCTTCCCGCCCGAGGTCGTGTCGCGTGAGACCCTCGGCGGCCAGCTCTCTCTCGACGACGTTCTGGGTGGCGATACCGGCGTGGTCCATGCCCGGCAGCCACAAGGCCGCGTAGCCCTGCATGCGCTTCCGGCGGACGATGACGTCCTGCATGGCGTTGTTGAGAGCGTGGCCCATGTGGAGGACGCCGGTGACGTTGGGCGGCGGAATGACGATGGAGAACGGCTCGCCCTCCGGGTTGACCTCAGGCCGGAATGCGCCCGATCGCTCCCAGACGTCGTACCAGCGCGCCTCTATCTCGCGCGGCTCGTACGTTGGCTTCATCGGTTCTCTCGCTCATAGTCGCTGTCCCTCACGAGGCCCGAGGATGGTAGTAGCCCGACAAGTCCACCCCGGAGCGCCGCCACCGATCACCGCTCGCCCCCTACGCCCGGCAATCCCGCCCGCGTCCTGATCTGCTGGCCTGATCTGCGGGCGAGATCATGCCGAAGCGCCGCTGTAGTAGCGAAGACCGACCCTCCAGACGATCCGGGTCACGATGAGCAACGCCGCCGTGAACGACGATGCGAGCACGAACGTGCCGGGGGTGAGCCTGCTGGTCAGCGACTCGGCCGGGACCGTGATCGCGAAGGCGAGCGGTACCAGGAAGGTCAGGCTCGTCCGCAGCCAGAACGGATAGATGGCGACCGGCCAGCGACCCGCCTGGTACACGCCTTGGAACAGCTCGAGGATGTTCTCGACACGAACGAGGCGGAAGGCGGTGGTGGTCAGGATCAGCCAGAAGCAGTAGATCATGATGGCGCCGAGGAGCAAGGCGGCCGCGAAACCGGCGGCATCGATCCAGCCGACGCTGCGCTCGAGGTTGACGACTGCCACCCCGAGCACGATGGCACCGACGACGACGTCGACGAAGCTCCAGATCCGCACTTCCCTCATGGACACGAGCGCCTGGGAATCCGCCGGCTTCGTCAAGACGTAGTCGAGTGTCCCCCTCCGCACGTCGTCCATGAGCTTCGCCATGTTCGGCTCGATCACCATCTGGATCACGCCTCCCATGGCGATGTGCACTCCCATCACGGCGAGCAGCTCAGGGGCTCCCCACCCGACCAGGTCGTCCGTCTGGCTGAACACGAGCCACAGCCCGACCAGGCCGGTGGCCACCGCCAGCGCCGATTGGAAGACCTGGACGACGAGGTTCACCCGATACTGGAGCTCGTTCATCGCTCCGATCCTGAAATGAGCCCACGCCAGGCGAAACAGGCTCACGTCAGCCCCCAACCGCCGCGAAACGCCGCGTCCCTCGACGCCACAGCACTGCGGTCACGCCGATGGCGACGCACGTCCACAGCGCCTGCATGCCGATCCCGAGCCAGATCTCCGCGGTGGAGCGCCTCCCGATGAGGGTCTCGATCGGGAACTGGAACGCCCACTGGAACGGCAGGAAGTCTGCCAGTGTCTGCACCCAGGTCGGCATCAGCGAAAGGGGCACGAGCCGCCCGGAGAGGAGCAGCTCCGCCGTGAAGTAGAGCTCGAAGAGTGCAGAGACCCGCGTCGTCCACAGCGTCACGAGGCCGAGGGCCCACAGGGCGAAGAAGCGCACGAAGAAGCCACCCCACAGCGCCACGGCGAAGAGGCCGATCTCGGCGGCAGACGGGTCGAGGCTCGGGCGGAAGATCCAAGTGAGCACCGCTGCGATCGGGAGCCACATCACGATGACGACGAGCTTCCAGCCGCCGAAGTACGCCAGGTCGCGGTGCACCGGGTGCACCGGTCGCAGCAGGTCCGTGACGAGCTCGCCCTCCTTGATGCGCTGCTCCCAGGCGTACGGCGTGAGGACGATGTTCATGTTGCGGACGAGCGTCCAGACGATGTAGTAGGCCGCCAGGTCGCCGGCCGTGAACCCACCGACAGCGCCGCCCCGCTGCTCGGCGACCGTCGACCAGACGACCAGGTAGATGACGGGCTCGGCAACCATGCCGATCATGTAGAAGTAGTTGGCGACCCGATACTGGAACTGTTCCAGGATCGCCACTCGCGCCCAGCCGGCATACATGCGGGTGTAGGCGATCATGCCCAGTCGTCGCCGGGCTCCTCGAAGACGCGCTCGATCACGTCCTCGATCGGCGGGTCTTCGATCGTCAGATCCGACACCTCGAAGTCGCGCAGCAGCCTGGCGGCGAGACCGGAAGTCTCCGCCCGCGACACCTCGAATGTCACCTTGTCCGTCTCGCGTGCGATCACCGGTCCGTACGGAGACAGGTCGGCAGGAGGCGCAGCCATGGTCACCGTGATCTTCTTGCTCGATGCGAAGCGGGCCGCCAGCCCGCCAAGCCCTCCGTCGTACAGCAGCCTCCCGTGGTGGATGACGATGACCCGCTTGGCGAGCGCCACGACGTCTGCCATGTAGTGGCTCGTCAACATCACAGTCGCCCCGTACCGTCTGCTGTACTCGGCGACGAACTCGCGCAGCTTGCGCTGCGCGGTCACGTCGAGGCCCATCGTGGGCTCGTCGAGGAACAGCACGTCCGGCCGGTGGAGCAACGCCCCGGCGATCTCCACCTTCATGCGCTCGCCGAGCGACAGGTTGCGGACGGGCTTGTCGACGAGCGTTTCGAGGCCGAGCAGCTCGACGTACTCGTCCCGGGCTTCGACGAACGACTCGGGCTCGAGGCGGTAGATCGACTTGTTCAGCTCGAACGAGTCGAGCGCCGGGAGATCCCACGACAGTTGATTGCGGTTGCCCATCACGAGAGTGATGCGGCTGAGGAACTCGCGACGCCGATGCGACGGCGTGTGTCCGAGGACCTCGACGACCCCCGCATCCGGGTGGAGCAGTCCCGAGAGCATCTTGAGCGTGGTCGTCTTGCCTGCGCCGTTCGGCCCGAGGAACCCGACGACTTCGCCGGGCTCGATGTCGAACGAGATGTCATCGACGGCGACCACGTCCCGGAAGCGGCGTTTCACGAGACTTCTCACCGAGGCGCGCAACCCCGCTTGGCGTACCGGGACGCGGTACAGCTTCGTCAGACCGTCGACGTGGATGGCGGGCACGGCGGGACACTACCGGTGGCGGCCGCCACGCAATCGCACCGGCGATGCGCCCCCGGGAGGGGAAAAACAACCCGGGAGGTCGGAACCCCCCGGGTTGTGAGCGCTGATCCCCGGGGACGCACGGGGAACAGCGCGGATGTGTCGATCCATTGTGATGTTACATCCACGCCGTTGAATCAGAAATGAATCCGTTTCGGAGAGGTGTGACCCGGGAGTCCCCCAACTCCCGGGTGACACGCACCCCCAGTTTCCCCCTGCTTGCCCGTCACCGGGAGACCTGCTGGCCCGCCGTCTGCTGGCGTGCGCATCGACGCCGAACTTGCCATTCGAGCGTCGCTTCGCAGGGTTACTCTACGACCACTCTCAGTGTTCTCACCAGGCACATTGACAACGAGCGCGAGAGAACTAGTCCGCCACGGGCCACCTCCCGGGCAACGTTCGGCCATGGGTGCCGCCGGGTGCCGGAGGCTGCCCGACCGACCTCGGTCGGCGTCGGGGACCAGCTACTCTTGGTGGTCATGCCCACGAGAATCGACGCCGACCTTCTCATCCCCGGGGTGGGCGAGCCGGTCAACGACGGCGCTGTCGTGTTCGAGAGCGGAACGATCACCTATGCCGGGGCGGCCGCCGGGGCGACGTCGGCGGCGACGACGAAGGTGGCGACGCTCATGCCCGGACTGTGGGATTGCCATGGCCACTTCACCGGCATGGCCATCGGGAATCTCGAGCACGACGCTACCGAGCCGATCGCCCGCAAGGCCGCCAGGGCGGTCGGCGACATCGGCCGCACGCTGATGGGTGGGGTGACCTCGATCCGTGAGGTCGGCGGACTCGGCATCGAGCTCCGCCACGTAGTCGACGAGGGTTCCATCGCCGGCCCGTCCATCTATCCGGCAGGCAGGATCCTGTCGACGACCGGGGGGCACGCCGACGTGCACAGTCTGCCGATCGACTGGGTCGACGGCTCGCCGGGAAGGCTCGGGCTCAACTGCGACGGCGTCGCCGACTGCCTCAAGGCGGTTCGGCTTCAGCTCAGACAAGGCGCATCGGTCATCAAGGTGTGCGCCTCGGGGGGCGTGATGAGCGAGATCGACCATCCGATCCACCAGCAGTTCTCCGACGAAGAGCTCGAGGCCATCGTCGACGAGGCGGCCCGGGCGGACCGAGCGGTCGCCGCCCACTGCCATGGCAAACCGGGCATCATGGCGGCGCTGCGCGCCGGAGCGCGGACGATCGAACACGGCAGCTACCTCGACGACGAGGCCGCCGCCACGATGGTCGAGGCGGACGCCATCCTCGTCCCGACGCGATACATCCTCGCCGAGCTGCTCGACCGCCAAGGCGACATCCCGGCGTACGCCTACCGCAAGGCGCTCATGGTCGCCGAGCACCACGAGATGGCGCTGAAGACGGCGATCGCGGCAGGTGTGCGAATCGCGATGGGGACCGACATCTTCATGAGCGGGGAGGGCCATGGCACGAACGGGCGTGAGATCCGGCTCCTCGTGGAGGCGGGAATGACGCCGCTCGAAGCCATCGAGGCCGCCACGGCCAATGGACCACTCACCCTCGGTCCGCAGGCACCAGCCTCGGGCCGGCTCGTGGAGGGCTACGACGCAGACCTCATCGCCCTCGACTTCGACCCTCTCGACGACCCGGCCCAATGGGGGGATCCCGACCGGGTGACGCATGTGTGGAAGGCAGGCGAGGCCGTCAAGTCACCCGAGCACACGACTCGAGATCGGCCCTGATCTCGCTGGGCGGGGCGACAGGCTAGGCGGAGCGCTCGGCCGGGAGATCCTTGGTGAGGTCCTGCACGGGGACCAGGGTCGGGTTGACCCGCTCTCTGACGACCTGCTCGTCGATGACGACCCTGGCGACGTCCGTTCGCGAGGGCAACTCGTACATCGTGTTGAGGAGCACCTCTTCCATGATCGCTCGCAGCCCACGGGCACCCGTACCGCGCTTGAGCGCCTGCTCCGCGATGGCCTCGAGGGCGTCCTCGGTGATGAGCAGCTCGACGCCGTCCATCTCGAAGAACTTGGCGTACTGGCGGGTGAGGGCGTTGCGCGGCTCGGTCAAGACCCTGATGAGGTCCTCTTTGTCGAGGTCGTCGACCGTGGCGACGACAGGCAGCCGGCCGATGAACTCGGGAATGAGGCCGAAGCTCATGAGGTCCTCCGGCATCACCTTGGCGATCGTCTCACCGGAGCGGCCCTGGACCTGGGAGCGCAGCTCGGCCCCGAAGCCGACCGAGTTCTTCCCGATGCGACTCTTGATCACATGCTCGAGGCCGGCGAAGGCGCCCCCGCAGATGAAGAGCATCGAAGACGTGTCGATCTGGAGGAACTCCTGGTGCGGGTGCTTCCTCCCGCCCTGGGGCGGAACCGAGGCGACGGTTCCCTCGAGGATCTTGAGAAGCGCCTGCTGCACACCTTCTCCCGACACGTCCCGCGTGATGGAAGGGTTCTCGGCCTTGCGGGCGATCTTGTCGATCTCGTCGATGTAGATGATCCCGGTCTCGGCGCGCTTGATGTCGAAGTCCGCCGCCTGGATCACCTTGAGGAGGATGTTCTCGACGTCCTCGCCGACGTACCCGGCCTCGGTGAGGGCGGTGGCGTCGGCGATGGCGAACGGCACGTTGAGGAGCCGGGCAAGGGTCTGGGCCATGAGCGTCTTGCCGACCCCGGTCGGGCCGACGAGGAGGATGTTCGACTTCTGGAGCTCGACCTCGTCCTCCTTGGTGGGACGCTGGCCGGCTCTGACCCGCTTGTAGTGGTTGTAGACCGCGACGGACAGGACCTTCTTGGCTCGCTCCTGGCCGACGACGTAGCTGTCGAGGAAGGCGTAGATCTCGTGCGGCTTCGGCAGCTCGGTGAACGAGATCTCCTCGGTCTCCGAGAGCTCCTCCTCTATGATCTCGTTGCACAGCTCGATGCACTCGTCACAGATGTAGACGCCCGGTCCGGCGATGAGCTTCTTCACCTGCTTCTGCGACTTGCCGCAGAAGCTGCACTTGAGGAGCTCGGATCCCTCGTACTTCGCCAACCTGCTCTCCCCTACCCGGCTTCGGCGGTCTTCACGGCCGTCAAGGACCTGCTCTCGAGGATCTTGTCGATCACACCGTACTCGTGCGCCTCGTCGGCGCCCATCCAATAGTCGCGCTCGGTGTCGTCACGCACTCTCTCGATGTCCTGGCCGGTCTGCATGGCGAGGAGCTGATTGATCTCCTCCCGCGTCTTCAGGATCTCTCGGGCGTGGATCTCGATGTCGGTCGCCTGGCCTCCGAGCCCCGAGATGTGCGGCTGGTGGAGCATGATCCGGGAATGCGGCAGGGCGAAGCGCTTGCCCGTGGCGCCACCTGCGAGCAGCACCGCCGCCGCGGAAGCCGCCAAGCCCATGCAATAGGTGGCGACGTCCGGCTTGATGAACTGCATCGTGTCGTATATCGCCATGAGGGCGTACGTCGATCCGCCGGGCGAGTTGATGTACATGGCGATGTCCTTGTCAGGGTCCTCGCCTTCGAGGTGGAGGAGCTGCGCCATGATGAGGTTGGAGACCGTGTCGTCGATCGGGGTCCCGAGGAACACGATGCGCTCTTTCAGGAGCCTGCTGTAGATGTCGAACGCCCGCTCCCCTCGCGGTGTCTGCTCGACGACCGTCGGCACCAGGTAGTTCACGGGCGAGTTCGGTGGGTGATGCTCAATCATCTGGCTCCGTTTCAGATCCATGCTCGTCTCCGTCGTCTTCGCCCCGCTGGCCTTCTTCGTTTCGTTCGGGGGTCTCGAGGTCGACCGGATCGCCATTGCCGTCGACGGGCGTCGCGGCTTCAACAATGTGTTCGAGCGCTTTCCTCCGCAGGATATCACCGGCGAGCAGGTCCACTTGACCACTGGCGGCGAGCGTCGCCCGGAGGTCGCCGGCGTCGCGGCCCGTCGCCTGGGACATCTCCGTGATGGCCGCATCGATCTCGTCCTCGGTCGCCTCGATGCCTGCTGCCGCGGCGACAGACTCCAGCAGGATCCGGCTGCGCAGGGCGCGCTCCGAGCGTGCCTCGAGGTCCGCGATCAGCCCGTCCTGGTCCTGTCCCGTGATGCGCAGGTAGTTGTCGAGGTCGAGGCCCTGGTTCTCGAGCGTGTGGAAGAGGTTGTGCACCGAGGCCTCGGTCTCGGCGTCGATGAGGCCGCGAGGGATCTCGACGTCCAGCTCGTCGATGAGCGCTGTGAGGAGCCCATCGCGGAAGTCCCGCGCCGCAACGGCTCGCTTCATGCTGCGCGTCCCATCCGCCAGCTGCTCGCGCAACTCGACCACGGTGTCGAACTCCGTCACGTCGGACACCCAGTCGTCCGTCACGACTGGGAGCTTCTTGCCCCGCACCTCTTTGACCAGCACGCGCAGCCGGACTTCGTCGGGTCCCTCGAAGCCTTCCGGCAGGGTCGCCGGTCCCTCGCGGATGTCCCCGGCGGAGGCGCCGATCAGGAGATCGTCCAGTCCGGCTATGAACGATCGAGATCCGACCTCGTAGAGCAGGTCGTTGGCTGCCACCTCCTCGAGCGGCTTCCCGTTCGCCTCCGCCGAGAGGTTGATCATCACGAAGTCGCCTTCGTCGGCGACGCGATTCACGGTCTCGAGCTCGGCGAACTGATCGCGAAGCCGTTCGATCTGGCGATCGATCTCATCGTCGTCGACCTCGAACGAACCGACATCGATCTTCCGTCCCTCGTAGTCGGGGACGGTGTCGGCGGTCGGCCACAAGGTCACGCGCACATCGACCTCGACTCCGCCGTTCGCATCGCGGATGCTCACGACGCGAGGAGTGGTGACCGGCGAGAGCGCCGTCTCGCTGAGCGCCGAGCCCACCAGATCAGGAAGCGCCTCGTCGATCGCCTCGCTTCGCAGCGTCTCGGCTCCAACCATCCTCTCGACAATCGCTCGCGGGGCCTTGCCGGGACGGAATCCCTTGATCTTCATCGATTTGGACAGCTTGCGAGCCGCGACGCCCTTGGCGCTCTCGAGCTCGGCCTCGTCGACGCGCAGCGTGAGGAGCCGCTCGAACCTTCCCGCTTCTGTGACGGTCGTCTGCACGCATCTTCCTTTCGGCGCCGCGCCGTCGCGGGTCGCTGTTCGCAGCCGGCGCCGCCGACCATGCTGTCGTTCAGGGCTGTCGTTCAGGGCTGTCGTTCAGGTCTGTCGTTCTGGGGTGGCCGACGGGATTCGAACCCGCGACCTCCTGGACCACAACCAGGCGCTCTAACCGAGCTGAGCTACGGCCACCATGAGTCGAGACTCGCGCCCCCGGAAGGATTCGAACCCTCGACCAAGAGCTTAGAAGGCTCCTGCTCTGTCCTCTGAGCTACGGGGGCTCAGTTCTGCATCCCGGGCCGTCATCGGCGGCTCCGCCGATCCTGTACGCGGGAGCCCGGCCGCACCTGGAGCGGATGACGGGGATCGAACCCGCATAACCAGCTTGGAAGGCTGGGGCTCTGCCATTGAGCTACATCCGCAGGCGGCGGGAAAGTGTAACGGCCCAACCGAAAGCCCAGCCCCTCGCGCCTGCATGTGGGCAGCTCCAGGACGCCACCTCCACCCAACTCGGGCCGGGCCGCGGGCACGGCGTCTTCAACGTGAGCCTCGTCGGGCTGGCCGGATTCGAACCGGCGACCCCCTGCTCCCAAAGCAGGTGCGCTACCAAGCTGCGCTACAGCCCGTTCCTGCAATGACGCATTCTGTCATACGGTCGTGACAGCATTGCCACCGTGCAGCCCATCCCGGTTGAGCTGCGGGCGCGCGCAGCTCGGTGGGAGGACCTCTCCCGCTCGGAACGGGCCGATCTTGGACGCGCTCTGCGGGGCCATGGGCTCTCGTACGGCGAGATCACGGCTGTCGTCCCTGTCGCCAAGGGGACCCTCGCCTACTGGTGCCGCGACGTGCCGCTCACCGACGAGCAAAGGGCGGCGATCGTCGAGCGGACCGGGTCCCGCGCCGGAGTCCCGAGAGACACCCAGCGACGCAGGAGGGTAGAGGTCGAGCAGATCAGGTCGGCAGCCCGGGCCGAGGTCCCCGCCCTCTCGAGAGACCCGCTCTGGGTAGCCGGGGTATGCCTGTACTGGGGAGAAGGCGGGAAATCGGCGCGGCGACTGGAGATGTCGAACGCTGACCCACGACTGTTGCTCTCCTTCTTGAAGTGGATTCGCCGATACCACGATCCCAGCTGCGACGTTGTGCTATCGCTGAACCTCCACGCCGCCAATGACGAACTCGAGGCCCGCGCTCACTGGCGTCGGGCTCTCGGGCTACCGATGGCTCCATTCACAAAGTCCTTCATCAAGCCAGAAGGGACCGGGCATCGAAAGAACCACCTCGCGTATGGCGTCTGTCGAGTGCGACTCCGGAAGAGTGCAGATCCGTGGATCCGCACCATGGCGTGGGTCGACAGACTCAGCGCGCAGCTTGTTGCTTCTCCCGAAGCGTCGCTAGCCTCCAACTCGGGTCGCTAGCTCAATTTGGCAGAGCATCTGACTCTTAATCAGAGGGTTGTGGGTTCGAGTCCCACGCGACCCACGAGACACAGGTCCCGAGGCCCCCCTAACGGTCGTGGCGCAAGCGCTCCCAATGGCGGAGGCCATGAAGGCGTGGCAACCCGCCTGGTGTGACTTCTTCATCGTCCGATCACCCCGGCCGAGTCCAAGCCACGGTCGTCGGTGCGCCTCTGGGTTCGAATCCCAGGCGACCCACTCCCCTCGCCGGCTCGAATGGTGCGGCGCTGCCGTACCCACCCCACCCCTACCATCCTCGGGGCGCGGGCGTGGCGAAACTGGTAGACGCGCCAGGTTTAGGTCCTGGTGGGCGAAAGCCCGTGGGGGTTCGAGTCCCTCCGTCCGCACTTGACCACGGTCGATCACGTCATCCTCGTCACGCCGGACGCAGCCGTCACGGCGGCTCGACTGCTGGCGGATCACGGTCTGGCGTCGACGCCGGGCGGGAGGCACCCCGGTCAGGGCACGGCCAACCGGATCGTCCCCCTCGGCAACGCATATCTGGAGGTCGTGCACGTGCAC
>DASWKR010000013.1 GCA_036396535.1 Acidimicrobiia bacterium
GCCGGGACCGAACCACACCCCGTCCCTGAGGTCGACCTGCAACAAGCGGTTGCCGACGACGACGTTGTGGGTCTCTCCCGCCGGCGCGGCCGTGTCCAAATCGCCGACGGCAACCCCCTCGATGGCGGTGCTCAGTCCGACGCCGATACGGCCGACGGTTGCGTCGTCCGGATCGGGACCGAGCCGCACCGTCGCCTCCTTCGCCACCTCGTCCCTGGAGAACTCGAGAGTCACCGACTCGCCGGGCCGACGGCCGGTGAGCGCCGCGATGAGGGCCGTCGGCCCGGTGATCGCCGTGCCGTCGAACGACGTGATCACGTCGCCTTCCTCGAACACGTCGGCCGCTTCGAACCCGGCCTGGGTGGTGGTGACCGAGGCGCCGACCGCCTGCACGACGTAGCAGCCGCCGTCGTCCGGCACCGGATCGGCAGTCGTCGTCGTCACCGCAGGGAACTCGATCCGGTCCGGCAGGTCGGGCAGCGGGGTCCGTTCCGGGCGGGGTTGGGCGCACGCGACGGTTACGACGAGCAGGGCGACGGAGAGCAGCGAGACACGCCGCGACATCTGCGGCAGCGTAGCGGCGAACGCCGGATGCGAGCCCTCACCTCGAGGAAGGAGAGCCTGGGCGGGTGCGCTCAGCTCAGCCTGGCCTCGATGCCGCTGAGGATGATGTCGAGGCCGAACTGGAACTCCTCGTCGTGGCTGCACTCCATGAGGTGGGGCACGAGCTTGGCGACGTTCGGGAACTGCTCACCGTATTCGCGCAGCAGGGCATCGGCCTTGGCGTGGTCGTGGTCGGAGTCCTTGCCCCAGGTCGACGAGGTCTCCTGGAAGGCGTAGCCCATCACGTGACTGGAGATGACGTGCCAAGCGTGGTGGACGAGATCCATCGGGTAGCCGGCGTCGAGGAGAACGCCGAGCGTCCTGTCCATCAGGGCGAAAGCGCTCGGGCCGGTGAGCTCGCGCGACGTGATGAGGGGCACCGCCCAGGAGTGGGCGGCGAAGACGTCCTTGGCACGGGTCGCAGTCTCGGTCACCGCGCTCTTCCAGTCGCCGCCGTTCGGCAGGGGAACCCCGATCTCCGCGAACAACCCGTCGACCATGCCGTCGAGGATGTCGTCCTTGCCGCCGACGTGGTTGTACAGCGACATCGCCTCGACGCCGAGGGCGTGCCCGAGCTTGCGCATGCTGAGAGCTTCGATGCCCTGCTCGTCTGCGAGCTCGACGGCTGCCTCGATGATGCGCTTCCTGGTGAGCGGGGTCCGGAGCGTCGTTTCGTCGACCGTCATTGGTCGTTGACCTTACCGAGTCGATCAAGACTCGATCGCGATTCGTTGAGAAACCGACTTGACAAGCTTACGGTGTACGCAATAGCTTACGCCGTATGCTTACGTTGTACGCTTACACCGTAGGTCACTGAAGGCAGCCAGTCAAGGCATCAGGGAGGAAGAAGACCATGCTCTCGAGCCCCGAGGCGCTCGCCAGAAGCAGCGCCCACCACCCATGGAGGACAGTCGCCATCTGGGCGGCGATCCTCGTCACCGCGGTAGGACTCACATCGGCGTTCCTGGGAGATGCGCTGACCACGTCGGCCGACTTCACATCCAACCCGGAGTCGAAGCGGGCTCTGGCGCTCATTGAGGAACACCGCGGTGAGGCAACCGACACCGAGCTCGTCGTCGTCACCTCCGAAACCGTCCCAGTCACCGATCCCGCCTATCAGGGCTACGTCTCCGAGTTGCAGGCGGTCATCGGCTCGCTCGGCGCACAGACGGTCAGCCACGTCGGGAGCTACCTCACCGAAGACGGACCGGTCTCGGACAGCGGTCGCTCTGCGCTCCTCCCGGTGACGCTCGCCGGCAGCGAGGTCGACGAGACCACCGAGCAGGCCGTCGTGGTGCGCGACGCCATCGCCGAGGTCGACGCCCCGGACGGCATCGCGGCGCTCATCACCGGTCCCTCGACGCTCGCCGACGAGTTCAACACGATCGCAGAGGAGGACCTGCAGACCGGCGAGACCATCGGGCTCGGGGTTGCTCTGCTCGTCCTCGTCTTCGTGTTCGGCTCGGTCGCCGCCGGGATCGTCCCGATCATCCTCGGCATGGCCGCCATCGCCGTCGCCCTCGGGCTGGCAGCGATCGTCGGCATGGCGTTCGACCTCTCGTTTTTCGTGACGAACATGATCACGATGATCGGCCTCGCCGTCGGCATCGACTACTCGCTGTTCATCGTCTCCCGGTACCGGGAGGAGCGAGCGAGGGGACTCGCCAAGCTCGACGCCATCACCCGGGCGGGCGCCACCGCCAGCCGGGCCGTGTTCTGGTCCGGCATGACGGTCGTGCTCGCATTGCTCGGCATGCTCATCCTCCCGAACACGATCTTCCGAAGCCTCGGCATCGGGGCGATCCTCGTGGTCATCGTCGCCGTGGCGGCCTCGATGACGCTGCTCCCCGCAGTCCTCTCGCTCATGGGCGACAGGGTCGACGCCCTCAGGATCCGGGGGCGGAGCACCAAGTCGCAGGGTCGGCAGGGACGGTTCTGGGACCGCATCACCCATGCGGTCATGGACCGACCGATCGTCAGCTTGGTGACGGCGGCGACGGTCCTCGTCGTCCTGTCGCTCCCCTACTACTCCATCGCCACCGGATTCTCCGGCGTCTCGACGCTCCCCGACGACATCGAGTCGAAACAGGCGTTCGAGATCCTCGAGGACGAGTTCTCCGGCGGGATGAGCTCGCCGGTCGAGATCGTCGTCGACGGCGCCATCACACCCGAGATCGATGAGGCGATCGCCGCCTTCCAGTCGAGCCTGGCCTCGCTGGCGACGTTCGGCCCGTCCACGGTCGAGGTGAGCCCCACCGGTGACCTCGCCATCGTGTCGGTGCCCCTGACGGGGGACGTCAACTCGGAGACCTCGCTCGACGCGGTACGCGACCTGCGAGCCGAGATCGTGCCCGCCGCCTTCGGCGCCACGGACGCCGACGTCCTCGTGGGCGGCGAGACCGCCATCACCGTCGACTTCGTCAACCAGACGAACGACTTCACGCCGATCGTGCTCACGTTCGTGCTGACGCTGTCGTTCCTGTTGCTCACGGTGGCGTTCAGGTCGGTCGTCATCCCCGTGAAGGCGATCATCCTCAACCTGCTGTCGGTCGGAGCCGCATACGGCATGGTCGTCGTGTTCTTCCAATCGGGCGTAGGGCCCGGTTGGGTCAAGTCGATCGCGGAGGGCCTCGGTTTCAGCCAGGTCGACACGATCGAGGCCTGGCTGCCCCTGTTCCTGTTCTCAGTGCTCTTCGGCCTGTCGATGGACTACCACGTGTTCCTGCTCAGCAGGATCCGCGAGCAGTTCGATCGCACCAAGGACAACACGGCATCGGTGGCGTACGGGCTGCGGACGACGGGTGCCCTCATCACGGGGGCGGCGGCGATCATGGTCGCCGTGTTCGCCGGCTTCGCGGCCGGGAGGCTCGTGTCCTTCCAGCAAATGGGCTTCGGCCTCGCCGTGGCCGTCCTGCTCGATGCGACGATCGTGCGCACCGTACTCGTCCCTGCCTCGATGAAGCTGCTCGGCGAGCGCAACTGGTACCTGCCGAGTTGGCTCGAGTGGCTCCCCCACCTCGAGATCGAAGGACGCCACGACGACGCACCACAAGACGACCGCCGCGAGCTCGTCAGCGCCTGACGTTCGTCATTGCGATCACTGGGAGGGGGCGCTCCGGCGCTCCCTCCGTGGCCGTGCTCATTCCTCCTCTTCTTCGGGCTCTTCCTCCTCTTCCTCCTCCTCGAGCTCCTCCTCGAAGGCCTCTTCCTCTTCCTCTTCCCACGCTTCCTCGCCCGGCCACTCGTCGTCCTCCCCAGGATCGTCGGAGACCCGCGGCAATGAGACTGCTCCGACGAGGACGCTCGGGACCACGTCAGACAGTCCTTCGTCGATCAGCCGGCCGATCTCGTCGTCCGTCGCCGGCGACTCCCTGAGTCGGAGCACTAGGCCGGCGACCGTGTGACGCTGCCCTTCGTCGAGCCGACTCAGCAGCGGAGCTGCCGTCAGCGCCGCATCGACGTCGTGGGGTGAGTCGACGAGGTCACGAACGACCCTCACCAGGCTGTCGCGCCGCAGCTCGAGGATCGTCTCCGCTCCGGCCCTGGTCCCACCGTCCCAGATGATCCTCCGCAGGATGCCGAGCGCTTCGGGCGTCGCGTCGTACAGCGAGTGCACGCCGGGCATCCTGCCGCGGCGACCGCTCGGCGGTTCGAGCTCGATGTCGACGATGCCCGGCCCGAAGAGCGGCTGGAGGGGACCTCCGACGACGTCCGACGAGTAGTAGACGTTCGTCCATCTCGTCGGGGCGAACGGGGCCGCCTGATGCCACGACTGCGTGCCGACTCGGCCGCGCACGTATTCGAACCGGTAGCTCGCACGGTCGAGTTGCCGCCGCGGCGGGCAGCTGGCAAGCGTCCGGTTCCACTGTGCCTGAGCGATGGCGTCCGGCCCGGACGCCATCAGGAAGTCGGCATGGGTGAGCGGGCATGCCAGCGTCACGAGGTCGGTGATGGCCCAACGAGCCGCCGTCTCGTCACCGGGAGGATCGGACCGGGTGTCCTGCCACCGGGCCGAGAGGGCACGCTGCACGGCCTGGAACCGACTGAACCCTATGTCACCACTCGAAGCGGCGACGGATGGCGGCCCCATCCACAGCGCCTCGCCGTCGAGCTCTACCGCGTCGGCGGCCTCGCGGATCTCCTGCGCCGTCGCCGGACCGATGCCGTAGAAGCGATTCGTGTCCGTCCAGTAGTCGCGCACGATGTCATAAGCCACGACGGACCCGAGGCTGTGGCCGACGACGACGATCCGCTCGTACATGGGACGGGTGCTCCCCACGTACGTCATGTCGTGGAGATTCCGCAGCAACGTGACACCTTCACGCCGGATCGCCCGCTGGATGGAGACGTTGTCGGCGACGTTGTGGAGGTATCGAGGCACATCGCCGAGGTGCCACACGATCCAGCCTGATGCGGCCGGGATGACTGCCCCGCCGATCCACCGCAGGATCGCCCGCTCCGCATCCCAGGTGCCCGGCAGGACGAAGCTGAGCACCAGCGTCACCAGCGCCACGAACAGCGCCACCACGCCGTAGCCGATGTGGTAGCGGAGGAACCGCTTCAGCCGCGGCCCGAGCCGTCGCCAGTTCGGGAGCAGACTCCCGAGCCATGCCGTCACGTGACGCAGCTCGCTCCCCTGCACGAGATTCGCCCAGTAGAGCTCGTAGAAGTCGGTGCTCACCGGTGGCGGTGGCGCCGGCTCGGCAGCAGATCGCTCGATGGGCGGTAGCCAGGTCACCTTCATGCGCTTCAGGTCGCGCTGGTCGGAGACCCGGTCCGGCGCGGCGAACGCCAGATCGTCTTCGTCGGTGATGCCATCGACGTAGCCGGAGAGCGTCGACATGGGCCGCTGCTGGCCGATGCCGTGCACGACGACGACTGCCTGGCGAGCCCGCTGTTCTGCCATGTCTCCCTCACCCGAACTTCGCTCCTCGACGTTACAGACGACCCGGGGAGGGCGGGGTCCCGCGCGAGGGAAGCTCGTCAGATCGGCAGGCCGTATCCGAAGAGCAAGTGGTAGAAGAGGAGCACGGTCATGCCGATCGTGACGTAGATCGACAGGGCGAGCGCCGCCCTGTGCCTGCGGAACAGCCAGACGAGCTCGGAGACGATCATCGCCACCGAGACCTTGGCGATCCCAGCCCAGACCGGGTGGATCTGGAACAGGCGGTCCATGAACGGGTTCGCCTCGACGGCGCCACCGATCAGGGCCCGATACGTGATGACGAGATCGGCGAAGTTGAGCGCGTTGAACACCGCGAGGACGAGCAGCACCGCAGATCTGTGCTCGCGATAGCGGAGGAGCACCTCCTCGTACCGGGCAACGAACGAGTTCCGGGGAACTCTTCGGTCGAATCCCATGCGACGCTCGGGATACGTCAGGCGGTACTGCTCGCGGCGATCAGTCTCGCGACGATCCCTGCTCTCGATTGCCATGCCCGGCACCACACTCCGTCGGATATCCGGATGCGGAGAGTAGCGAGTTGTAAGGATTCCATCATCCCGGTGTCGTATAAGTGCAGAAGGCATGTGACGTATCACAGCACCAGGGGGTCTGTCTGTATGGGCAGGACGACAGGGAGGTACAGGGGAATGGCTTCCATCGACGATCGGCGGCCGCCGACCCGGGCGGACTACCGGCCGCCGAAGCTCGAGCGACTGGCTCCGACGGACGCTGCCAGGGTCGACAGCCGGTTGGCACTTCGCCGTCAGATCCCGCTGCGATAGACCTCGGAGTCCGCCGGCCAGGCGATCAGCGTCCGCTCGCGGCGACTCGGCCCTCCCTCGCCGAGGTGGACCACAACGCACACGGCAATCGGATGCGAGCCATCTGAAGGCTCTTGCGGGATCAGGGCACGATCCCGGCCGCCTCCCCAACCGTCCGGTACCACTCGGCGAGCGACGAGACGGTCTCGTGGGCGTTGAGCCCGCTCGGATTGGGTACGACCCACAGCTCGGCCTCTCCGATCGGATCCGGTTGGCGACCCTGCCGCGCCGTCCGACGGTTGAAGGCGGTGCGATAGGCGGTGATCCCCGCCACGGCGACGACCCGAGGACCATGGACCGCCACTACCTGCTCGAGTCGTCGTCTGCCCTCCCGCAACGCCTCGTCCGTCACCTCGCTGGCGCGAGCGGTCGCTCCGGCAACGAGGTTCGTGATGCCGATTCGGCGGTCGACGACGTGGGCACGGTCGTCAACCGTGAACCCACGGCGGCGGTCGATCTCACGATCGATCAGTCCCGCTCGCCGCAGTGCCGGGTAGAACCGGTTTCCCGGGTGCGCAAAGTGGGTTCCGACGGCGGCTGTCCACAGTCCGGGGTTGATGCCGACGAACAGGAGCCGCACCTCAGGCCCGATCAGATCGGGCACGGTCCTTCCCCGGAACGTCTCGAGCTCTTCCCGCGTGAATCCCATCGGCCCGAGAGTACGGCGGACGCCGCGCCGGGACGCCGAGGCGTGAGGTTCCCCTCCCGTTCCGGCGTCCCACAGTCGCACATGTGCGATGGAGGTACGCAAGAACGGAAAGCGCCCTGCCCCCTCCCGTTCCGGCGTCCCACGGTCGCACATGTGCGATGGAGGTACGCAAGAACGGAGGGCGGGGCGGGCGGCACCTGCATCGCGACCGGCAGCATGCCTACTGTCGCATGTCTCTGACACCGAGGACGCGGCGGCTTCACGAGATCCACGTCTGACTCGGGGGACGGCAGCCAAGCAGAGGAGGCGGGAATGGTGGCGCGCGTGTTCGGAGGACTCGGGCTGCTCGCCTCGATCTTCCGTGGCGGATGGAAGAGACTCCTCTGGGTCGGGCTCATCGTCGGCCTCCTCGTGCTCCTGCTGCTGTGGCTCTCGGCGGGGGCGGCGCTCCCGGACGACGGCGATCCGATCGAGGAGTCCACGACGGCGGCCGTCGGCTTCATCGAGAAGATCACCACGGCAGGTGGTGGTGCGGTGGGGTCCCGGCGAGTCAACCTCGTCGTCAGCGACGTCGAGTTGACGTCGTTCCTGCGCATCGGCAGCCAGCTTGCCCGGCAACTCGAGGGTGAAGGCCCCACCTCGATCGAGGACCTGGCGTCGCAACGCGACGAGATCTTCGACGAGATCCCCGGTGGCGATGCGATCCGCGACATCCTGGCGCAGCGCGACCGGCTCTCGGGGGTTCCCGACATCGACGAGACCGACTTCAAGCTGCGGTTCGAGATCAGGGATCCCGAAGTGCGCTTCCGTGCAGACGGATCCGCCGTCATCCGGGGCTCCGGCAAGTTCCTCTTCCTCACCGTCCCGGCCCGCGTCGTCGTCGCTCCCCGGGTCGAGGCCGGCACGCTCGTGTTCGACTTCGTGGAGGGGCAGCTCGGAAGGGTGGGGCTCCCGGAGTCGATCGTCGATCGAGCCGGCGAGGCGCTCGTCTCGCTGATCCTGGCGGGGCAGAACTACGCGGCGATCACCGACATCACGATCACCGAGGGCACCTTGCGGCTTCGGGCCAGGGCTGCGGGATGATGCGTCAGCCCGTCAGGAAATCGACGAGCGCCGCCGTGATGGCGCCGGCCGCCTTCGACCTGAACCCCTCGTCTTCGAGCAGTGCGATGTCCGAGGCGTTCTTCATGTTGCCCACCTCGAGGAAGACCGCCGGCACGTCTGAGAGGTTCAAGCCGCCGAGGTCGCTGCGCTCCGACAGCCCGTCGCTCCCCACGTAGTCGGCGACTGGCATGCCGCTTCCCGGAAACGCAAGCAGCAGCGCCTCAGCGAGAGCGCGCGATTCGCCGGCGATGTCGTCCGTGAGCCCCGGTATCGGTGCCGGGTGGATGACGTGGAATCCCCGCCCCGTCGCGGGACCACCGTCGGCGTGGATCGAGATGACCGCATCGGCTCCTGCCTCGTTCCCGATGGCGGCCCGTTGGTCGATGCACGGGCCCCACCCGTCGTTGTCCCGGCGGGTCATGACGACGGTTGCCCCCAACTCCTCGAGGGCGTCTCTCGTTGCCAGAGCCAATGCCCAGTTGAATGCCGCCTCCGGGTAGCCGTCGTCGGCCTGGGTGCCCGTTGTGTTGCACGCCTTCGTTCCGTTGCCGATGTCGACGAGTCGGTTTATCTCATCGGGGTGCTCGGCGTTCTTGCCGTTGTGGCCCGGATCGATCACCACGACCATGCCGGCCATCGACACGTCCGCAGTCGTCGTGGTGGTGGCTGCCGCCGTCGTGGTGGGCGCCGTGGTCGTGCCGGCGGGCACCGTCGTGGGGGGATCCGTCGCCGGAGGAACCGTCGTCGCAGCGATCGTCGTAGGAGGAGCGGTCGTGTCTGCGAGCGTCGAGGTAGCTGGCGGCGTCGACGACGGACTCGACCCGGCGGAGCACGCCGCGACGACGAACACGGCCACGAGCGCTCCAAGATTCCGGTGACGGGGCATCCGATGCATCGTACGTGTATCTCGACCGCCGAGACTCCCTCTGGTTGAGCCGGTGGCAAGAGGACGCCACCGGAATCCACAGGGCGGCCGGCGTGCCGCCCGAGAGCAAGGGGGGAACCATGCTCAAGAGAACCCTGATCGCCGCGCTCGTGGCGGCCGTCATGGCATCGACCCTCGGGGCGACGCTGGCCATCGCGGCCGGGGATCCGCAGGGATCGGTCACCGAGGCCGGGAGCGCCACCACTCCGGAGAACGTGGCCCGCTGCAACGGCGGCCAGCATCAGAAGCACAAGGCGCTGATCTCGAACCAGCCGCTCCAGTTCGACGAGGCTGCAGGCCAGGTCGTCATCGGGGCGATCAACTTCGCAGTGCCGTCCGGCCGGGACACGATCGAAGTCGACTTCAACGCAGAGACGCGCCTCTACGGCGCCGCCGACGAGGGCCACTGGATCCAGATCGACGTCTATCTCGACGGAGTGCTCATGAATCCGAACGATCCCGTGAGCCCGGTCGCCATCGCAGACGACGATCGAGGCTGGGAGTCGAACGGCACCAGCGTGTGCCAGCGGGTCCGCAAGGGCTACCACACCGTGGTCGCCAAGGCGTCTGCTGTCGACTTCTACGGATCGGCCAATCTCAACGCCTGGCTCGACGACTGGACGCTGGAACTCGACCAGTACGAGTGACCGACAGGATCGAGCGAAGGGCGGCGGCTCCAGGGCCGCCGCCCTTCGGCGCGCTCAGGGTTTGACGGCTCGCACGATCATCGAGTCCAGGCCATCACCGACGGTGTGCGTCGAGGCGAGCACGATCTCCGTGAACCCGGCCGCGGCGAGGTCACGCCGGTATTCCGACACCGACAGGGCACCTGCGATGCATCCGACCCAGCTGCCCCGCTCGGCTCGTTGTTCCGGCGTGAGCCTGTCTTCGGCGACGATGTCCGTGATGCCGATCCGGCCGCCGGGGCGGAGGACCCGGAACATCTCGGCGAATACGGCGGGCTTGTCCGTGGACAGGTTGATCACGCAGTTCGAGATGACGACGTCGACGGTGGCGTCGTCGAGTGGGATCTCTTCGATGTAGCCCTGGAGGAACTCGACGTTGGTCGCGCCGGCTTCTGCCGAATTGCGCCGCGCCAGCGCCAACATCTCATCGGTCATGTCGAGGCCGTATGCGAAGCCCTCGGGACCTACCCGCTTGGCCGAGAGCAAGACGTCGATGCCTCCGCCGGAGCCGAGATCGAGAACCGTCTCCCCCTCGTTCAACTGGGCGACCGCGATCGGATTACCGCACCCGAGACTGGCGAGGGCGGCGGCCTCCGGTATCCCGGTGAGTTCGGCGGCCCCGTACAGGGTTACTCCGAATCCCCCATCGGAGGTGCCGCAGCATGCCGAGTCGCAACAGTCGCCCGAAACGGACACGGCACTGGCGGCGTAGCGCCTCCTGACCTCTTCCCTGATCTGCCTGGCTCCGACGGTCACGTGCGCTCCCATATCGACGTCGATCTATACGTTATCCATCAGATCGATGCCTGTCAATATAACGCCACCCGCCATATACTCGGCGACGTGGAAACCGACGTCATCGAGGCATGCTGCGCCCCGGTTCTCGCCGAGACTCTGTCGGCCGACGAGGCCGAGCAGCTGGCGGCGGCGTTCAAGGTGTTGGCCGACCCGGTGCGCCTCCGGCTCCTCAGCATGATCGCCAGCTCCTCCGACGGGGAGATGTGCGCCTGCGACCTGGTCGAGCCGCTCGACAGGAGCCAACCGACGATCAGCCATCACCTCTCGGTGCTCGCCGCGGCCGGGTTGCTGACCCGGCAGCAGCGGGGCAAGTGGGCGTGGTTCAGCGTCGTTCCAGACCGCGTCGCGGTCTTGCGCGAGGCGCTGGCCGTCCCCTGAGCCCGTCGTTCGTCCTGGACATCGGCGCCACCCGCAGGACTACCTTGCCGCCCATGGCAGATCTGCCGACCGGGATCGCGACGTTCGTGTTCACCGACATCGAAGCGTCGACCACGATGCTGCAGCGCCTCGGAACCCTCTACGTCGAAGTGCTCGAGGACCACGACCGCATCATCCGACAGAGCTTCGGGCAGCTGAGAGGTGTCGAGGTGAGCAACGAGGGCGACGCCTTCTTCTACGCCTTCGGCTCTGCAGCCGACGCAGTCGCCGCGGCGCTCGACGCGCAGCGGAAGCTGCACCGCCACTCGTGGCCGGATGGAGGGACGGTGCGTATCCGAGTCGGCCTCCACACGGGGGCAGCCGAGCTCGGGGGCACCAATTACGTCGGCATCGCGGTCAACAAGGCAGCGCGCATCTCTGCAGCAGGCCACGGAGGTCAGGTGCTCTTGTCTGGCGACGCGGTCACCGCGGCCGGGGACACACTTGGAGACGGTGTCTCGCTCATCGACCTCGGTGAGCATCGGTTCAAGGACCTCGACGAGCCGACGAGGGTCTACCAAGCATTGGCCGCCGACCTGCCGGGCAACTTCCCCCCGATTCGATCGCTCGACACCCGTCCCAACAACCTGCCGAGCGTTGCGTCGGAGTTCGTGGGGAGAGCCGCTGAAACCGACCGGGTCTGCGAGCTCGTAGAAGCGGCTCGCGTCGTGTCGCTCGTCGGACCCGGAGGAACAGGCAAGACCCGGCTCGCCATCAACGTCGCCTCCCGGCTGCTCCCCCGCTACCGGGACGGGGTCACCTTCGTGTCCCTCGAGTCGATCGAAGATCCCGAGCTCGTATCGTCGGCCGTCGCCACCGCACTCGAGGTCGACGTCGGCGACCGTCCAGCCACCGAGACGGTGACACATGCCCTGCGAGAATCACACAAGCTCCTCGTCCTCGACAACTTCGAGCACGTGCTCGATGCCCGCACGCTGGTCGGCACGATCGTGGAGCGCGCCCCCGACGTCACCGTGCTCGTCACGAGCCGGGTGCTGCTGCGGGTCAGGGGCGAGCACGTGTTCAACGTCCCCCCAATGTCGACGGGAGACGGTGTGGAGCTGTTCATCGCCCGCGCAGCCGCCGCCGACCCACTCCTCGACGTCGGCGAGGCCGAGCGGGCTGTGATCGACGGCATCGTCGCCAGGCTCGACAGCCTCCCTCTGGCAATCGAGCTGGCAGCGGCGCGGGTCCGGTTGTTCGGTGTCGCCGGCCTGGCGGACAGGCTCTCGGACCGCCTCGCGGTGCTGACGTCCGGCGCCGACGACGCCCCGGGCCGGCACCGGACACTGCGAAACACGATCTCGTGGAGCCACGACCTCCTCGACGCATCTGCCAAGCTCGCCCTGGCGCAGCTCAGCGTTTTCGTCGGGGGCTTCACGCTCGACGCCGCCGAGGCGATCGTCGATCCGGCGCACGGCCCCGTCGAAGCCGTCGCAACTCTCCTCGACGGGAGCATCATCGACCGCCGGCTGATTGCCGGCGAGACGCGCTTCACGATGCTCGACTCGATCCGGGACTTCGCATCCGAGCAGCTCGCAGCAAGCGGGCAGGAGGCAATGGTCCGCAAACGCCACGCCGAGTACTTCGCCGAGCTCGCCCGGGCCGCCCGGGACCTCCTCGAAGGGCCTGCGCAGATGGCATGGCTGCAACGCCTCGGCGACGAGCACGACAACTTGCGGGCCGTCGCCCGGTATTGCCTCGAAGCACGAGAACCCGATCGCGCCCTGGTAGCGGTTGGGGCCTCCTGGCGGTTCTGGCACCGGAGGGGACATCTGGTCGAGGCACGAGACGTGCTGACGCGACTCCTGGCGCTCCCGGGCGCAGATCCGGTGGCGCGCACCGAGGGCCTGAACGGTCGCGCCGCCATCGCCTACTGGCTCGGAGACTACGAGTCGGCCGAGCGGGACTACGTCGAGCTGCTCCCCATCTTCGAGGGGCTCGGCGCCACCAGCCGAGTCGCCGAGACGCTCTTCGGGCTGAGCACGACGGTCGCCTTCCTCGGGGCCCTCGACCGAGCGTTCGAGTACGCAGATGCCGCCAAGGAGGCGTACGAGCGGGCGGGCGACTCGGAGGGGAGCCGTCGGGTGAGCGCCGCCAAGTCGTTCGTTGCGTGGCAGGCGGGCAAGCTCGAGGAGAGTCTCGAGCTGTGGTCGTCGACCCGTGACCTCTACGAGCAGGCCGGCGACATCGCCGAAGCGCTGCAGACGCAGGCGGCGATGGCAGCGGTGACGCACCGACTCGGTCGGACACCGGAGGCGATCGGCATGCTCATCGATGTTCTCGGCGGGATGTGGCGAATCGAAGACGTCGCAGGCACTGTCATGGCGGTCGACCTCATGGCGGCGGTCGTAGCCACCCGAGACCCGGTCGATGGCGTGACGCTCGCCGGAGCCGCAGCTCGCCATCGCGAGAGCCTGGGCGGTGGGCTCGCCCCAGAAGCCGTCGGGCTCCCCCACCGCCCGCCAAACGGCTGACGGCGCACTCGAGCCGCAAGTCATCGAGGAAGCCTGGCAGCGCGGTCAGGCGCTCGACCTCGACGCCACCGTCGGCTTCGCCCGGTCGCTTCGGGTGTGACCCCTCAGCCCGGCAGCTTGTCGGCCAGCGTGTCGGCGAGCTCGATGTTGGGTGCCTCGGCGAGCAACCTGTCGGCGTTGGCCATGAGAGCAGCGGCGACACCTCCGCCGAGGTGCGCCTGGCGGCCTTCCTCGTGCGGGAAGGCGTCGAAGATGGCGAACGTGGTCGGCCCGAAGCGCACCGCGAACCAGGCAACGGTGTCCGGCTCGCCCTCGACGACCGGTAGCGCCCCCGCCAGGAACTCGGCCACCTCATCTGCGGTTTCCGGCTTGGCCTCGAGTCTCACGAAGATGGCCTTCTCCGTCATCTGTGCACTCCTCACAGTCGGCGGTCACGTGCCTGGTGTACGGCTTGCCGGACGCATCGGTTCGCGGCATCGCCTCCTACGCTCCACCCCATGGTTCGTCTCGCCATCAGTCCGCGCCTCAGGACCTCCCCCTACTACGAAGCCACCTTGGCCGCCGGGATGACAGACGCCACGATCTACAACCACATGGTCATGCCGACCTCGTACGGGGACCCGGCTGCCGAGTATCACCGCCTCCTCGAGGCGGTCGCCGTGTGGGACGTCGCCTGCGAGCGGCAGGTCGAGGTGGTCGGCGCCGATGCGGCGCGCCTGGTCCAGTACCTGTGCTCCCGGGACCTCTCGACGCTGCAGGTCGGCCAGGCGAGGTACGTGGCGCTCTGCGACCACGACGGCCGGCTCATCAACGACCCGGTGCTCCTTCGGCTGGGCGAGGCACGTTTCTGGCTCTCGCTGGCCGACTCCGATGTCCTGCTGTGGGTGAAGGCGGTCGCCGAGGAGAGTGGCTTCGACGTGGCCGTGTCCGAGCCGGACGCTTCCCCGCTGGCCGTGCAAGGACCCTTGGCCGAGGACGTGGTCGCGACTCTCGTGGGCGACTGGGTGCGGGACCTGAGGTATTTCTGGTTCGGGCAGCACGACTTGGATGGAATCCCACTGCTCGTTGCCCGCTCCGGGTGGTCGAAGCAGGGCGGCTTCGAGCTGTACCTGCTCGACGAGACGAGAGGGACGGACCTCTGGGACGCCGTCATGGAGGCCGGCGCGCCGCACGGGATCGGTCCGGGCGCCCCCAACCACGTCGAGCGGGTCGAGAGCGGCCTGCTGTCGTACGGTACCGACACCTACCCCGACTCGAACCCGTTCGAGGCCGGGCTCGGCCGGTACGTCGACGTCGATGTCGATGTCGAATTCATCGGCAAGGCAGCGCTCAGGAGGATCGCGGCCGAAGGGCCCCGTCGGACCCTCACCGGATTGCTGGTGGAAGGCGTCGTCGACTCATCGCAGCCGCTCGACCGCTCGATCGCAGTGCACGCAGGCGACACGGTCGTCGGGCGTCTGTCGGCCATGGTTCGCTCTCCTCGCCTGGGCCGCACCATCGCCCTCGCCCAGGTGGAGACGGCGAGGCTCGGCGACGAGCTGCGCATCCCGGACGGCCGGATGGTCGTGCCGACCGCACTGCCGTTCGTTTGACGCACCACCCCCAACACGCAATCCCCCGGCACCAGCCGGGGGACCGACGAGCGCCCCCACGCCCCAAGCCACCCCCTCGGCTCGGGTCGCAGAGCGACCACTCGCCGGTCCCCCGCAAAGCGGGAGACAGCGTATTGGAGGGCCCAACACCCCATCACGCCAACCACCCCCCTCGGCTCGGGTCGCAAAGCGACCGCTCACCGGTCCCCCGCAAAGCGGGAGACAGCGTATTGGAGGGGCCACCGCACACACGAGGGGCGCCACGCCAACCACCCCCTCGGCTCGGGTCGCAGAGCGACCACTCGCGGTCCCCCGCAAAGCGGGAGACAGCGTATTGGAGGGCCGCGCAGGGGGGTCCGCGCCGGCCACCCCCTCGGCTCGGGTCGCAAAGCGACCGCTCACCGGTCCCCCGCAAAGCGGGAGACAGCGCAGAGGAGGGCCACCGCACACACCCGGGGCGGTTCAACCACCCCCTCGGCTCGGGTCGCAAAGCGACCGCTCACCGGTCCCCCGCAAAGCGGGAGACAGCGCATTGGTTCAGGTGGCCGGCTGGAAGTCGCGGTGCTCGATGCTGCCGTCGGCGTGCAGGGCGAAACGGCCGTCCGTCCTGGCGTGCACCGGGCTCGGCGTCGACCATGGCCAGCCGCCGAACTGCGTCCTGCGGTAGTCCTCGACGGCTTGGCGCAGCTCCTCCGGGGT
>DASWKR010000014.1 GCA_036396535.1 Acidimicrobiia bacterium
GTGTTGCGCTGTGTGACCTGCGGCGCGGTCCAGGTCCGCATGGTGCGCGCCCCCGACCGCGCCTGGCTCGACTTCCAGGGAGTACAAGCACTCCAAGTCGAGATGCCCCCGCTGGCGTGAGCTCTTGAGCCTCCGCGCGCGTCGCGTGGACGCGTCGCACCGAGAGCTAGTCGGCAGCCAGATACGAGCAGCCGGAGGAGCCGCATCGGATGACGCCAGGTGGGTTGTCGTGGTCCAGGACCTTCAATATCTCGGTACGTCCGTCGGTCTCGAGGGCATGTCGCGTGTCTTCGGGCAGACGGCGGGGATCGCTCGACCAAGCCGATCCGCTGATCTCGACCACAACGTGCGCAACCTGCGCACCCTGGGTGATCTCCCAGATCCAACTGCGCGCGTCGACACCCCCACGCACATGCGACCCGAGGTTCGCTCTGATCTCCCAGCCCATCACGCGAGACTACTAAGCCTCTGATGAGGCAATGACGAGGGGCTTCGAGCGATGGTCGACCGTCGGAACATACCCTCGTCCAGCCCAGTGGGTGTCGCGAGTGACCCTAAACTATGCGCGCTCTCGCTGGCGAAAGTCGCGCCGCGAGGTCATAGGCGTACGTCGAGCCCTCGATTGAGGATGGTCTGCCCGATCCGTTCGTTGCCTTGTCTATCGGCCGCCTCCCGGAGAAGCTTCGAGTGGTGGTCGTGACCCGATATCTGTTGGATTGGACCACGTTGGAGACCGCATCCGCGGTGGGTATTGCTCCTGGACCGTAAGGAACAGACAGGAGTCGGGCGCTGCGACGACTAGCGAACGACCTCGGAGATTGAAGATGATTGCACCACAAGACTCCCTTGAGGACCGCATTCGCAAGAGCCTCGCGGCCGAGGCCGGGGGGGTCTCGGCGGACTCACCATGGGTCACCCGTTCACAGTCTCGCCGACCACCGCGTGGTCTCGTCTACGCTGGGTTCATCCTCGCTGTCATGCTGGTGGGGACCGCTGGACTGATCTCGCGCGTGCGCGGTAATCCACCCGATGGACCGCCAAAAAGCACATTGTCGAACGTGCCGGGCGGTCAAACCACCGTTCCGACGTCAGTTGCAGCTGCATCCACGACGCTGGGATCGCCGGTGGGAAACCTATCCCCAGCAATTGGTCCAAGCGTCCTACCCCCTCGAGTCGCCGCTATTCCGGGTATGCGTGTCCAGGGTGACAAAGCATCGCTCGACCTCGATTTCCTCGATGGCACGTCAGTCGCATTGCAGTGGCCAGCCGGGTTCGACTTCTTCAGCGATGGCCTTGAGTTGAGCAGCTGGGCCAGGATTCCGAGTATCACGGCTCGGGAGATCATCGCCTACCGGATCGATCCCGCCACATCGGTCAGCGAGCTTTTCGGCATGGCTACATTGATCGGCAGCTATCCGAACGGAGAAGGCGGCTCCGTCGAGCTTTGGCGACCAGAGCGGTCCGAGATTGACTATCTCGTATACACCTTCGGCCCTTGGATCGTTCTTGTGTACGACTACGGACCCGATGCCATTGAGGAGCCGATGAGCGAGGAGAGCCGTGAATTGTGGGCCACCCATCTGCAAGCTGAAGTTGAGACAGACGGGTCTCTTGTGCTGCGAGCGGACGCGCCGCTGCAGCTCGCCAGCCCAGCAGCCTATCCATCGCCGATGAGTGCGGCCTTCCATTCCCGACATGGCGTCGTCGATCTCATACCAGGACCCTGTACTCCCGGATTCATCAGCTCGATCGACGGAGATGATTGGGCGACCTGGTGCGACGTATCAGCCGGCTTAGTGATTCGCGTACAGGGCTCCCCTGAATTCCAGGAGGAAGTCAGCGATCGCTTGACCGTGGTATCAGTGAGCCCAGCTGAGCACTGATCAGTCGGACGGTCCCAGCGCGAGTATCGTGCATTGGTGCCGTCTAATCGACTTTGACGGCGCTTCGCGTATGAGCGAGGTCCCGGCCTGGTGAGGGTCCTCGGGCGTAATAGATACTCGACGAGTCTTGCGGTGTCAGCGCCGTCGAGATCCGGGGGTCTCTGATGTCGTCTGATCCTATTGCCATGTTCGCACTGCTGGTTGGTCTCCCCGCCGTGACTGTGCTTGAGGTCACCGAAGGCGATGGGCGGCTTCGAGTCGAGGTCGAGACTCGAGCGACGCGGCCGCCGTGTCCGGGGTGCGCGGGTGGTGGTGGTCAAGGACCGGCACCTGGTGGAGCCGACCGATCTCCCGTGCTTCGGTCAGCCGGCGGTGCTGGCATGGCGCAAGACCCGCTTCGGGTGCGTGGCGGGGTATGGGTTGTTCACCGAACACGGCCCCAGATCGCTGCCCGGACGCTCCGGATCACGGACCGGGCGGCGCGGTAGGCAACGGTGCGGGTCGGGCGGTATGGCCGGTTGGTGGGTGAGGTGGCTGCGGGTCTGGGGTGCGGGCCGTGGTCGCCTACGGGCAGGTCACTGAGCGCTCGCGGACTCTTCGCGGACTCTCTCGATCAAGCAGCCGATCGATTGATCAACACTGCTCCTCGGAAACCCATGTTCTACAAGGGTTCTCGTTCGTGGGCCCACGTGGATTTGAACCACGGACCTCATCCTTATCAGGGATGCGCTCTAACCAGGCTGAGCTATGGGCCCGAAGAAGCGTCGAGTGTACAGGGGCTCCCAGGTGACGGGGAAGTCGAATCACCTGGGCCGGTCTTGTGGTTGCCGGACGCTCCGCTCTCAACGCTGGAGGATGGATTGCGGACATCGGCCGACCGTCAGGATGCACGTGTCACATGCGTGTGCGACCAAGACGCTGAAGGTCAGTTCGGCGACGAGGTCCGCGAGGGCCTTCGAGCGCGTCACGAGGTGGAGGGCCGGTCGTCGACCCTCCACCTCCGCTCTTCGGAGTCGCCCGTCAACGTGCGCCCGCGAACTCCTCGGCGGCGGCCATCCAGAGCGGAGCGGTCTCGGCGCTGAACCGCAGCCGATCGTTGTTGGCCAGAGTCAGGCCGGGCTGGGTCCGGGCGAACTCGACGAAGGTCTCTTGAACCTCGGGGTCGGTCGAGAACCGAACCTCGAGAGCCAGACCCCGCGCTCGCCCGCCCCGGTAGCTGACGGTCACATCCTCGGTCGTGGCACCGCTCCCGA
Organism: Acidimicrobiia bacterium; assembly: GCA_036396535.1. Taxonomy (NCBI): domain Bacteria; kingdom Bacillati; phylum Actinomycetota; class Acidimicrobiia; species Acidimicrobiia bacterium. The sequence continues at coordinate 3,137 of DASWKR010000014.1, forward strand.
GGGCCCGGTGAATCGCGCTGTCCACCGTCAAGACACAGGGGATCTCGTCGTCCGAGGCGGCCGCGGTGTCGCATTGCAGGTCGAGGCCGGTTTCGATCGCCTCGTAGAAGTCGAGGAGCTCTGAACACGGTTTGTTCCCGTCGCCTGTGGTGCAGGTATCGATCCCGGACGCCGCGTACACACCAAGGATGTTCTGGAGGCCCTCGACGATCCGGACCGGATCGTTGATCTCCCGAGCCGCTTCCATCACGGCGACTCCGGCCTCGGCTGTATAAGGATCGGGTCCAAAGGGCTGGCCGATGTTGAGCTCGGGGTATTTGGGTTGCATGTACGCCCAGAGATCGACGGCCTCGAGCGGAATGTAAGGCCTGGTCACCGGGACATTGCCGAAGAAGTCGGCGACCAACAGCCCGTCCTCGTCCAGGGTGAACGTCGGGAACATCGGGAGCGTGTAGGCGGGGTAGCCCATCGTGGCGTGCAGCTCGCTGGTCAGGTCGAAGTTGCAGCGATACGTCGGGCTCTCCACGCACGACGACTCCTCGAAGTGGGTTCCGATCTCGATCAGATAGCCGAGGTGATCCCTGCACGCGTCGATACCGCCGGAGGGCAGATCACAACTCGCCTCCGGCGACAACACCGCCAGCGCCCCCTCCAGGTCGCCCTCGTTCATCGCCGCCACCCATTGATCCACAACCGGCAGCGGGTTCGCCTCGGTGTCGGCAGCGACAGTCGTGGCCACCGTCTCCTCGGGTGGGTCGATGGCGGGGTCGTTGCCGTCTGGCTCATCTCCGGCGCTCACGAGGAGGCCCACCGCGACTCCGAGCAGTACGACGACGAACGCTGCCGCTGCGATCAAAGGACCCCGACCCGGCGTCTTCCGGGCTTCTCCGGGGATCCTGATGTCTTCCTTGGTGGCCATTGTCCTCGTCCTTTCCTCGATGAGAGATATGACGGCGTCCGACGGCGAGCTCGAACGAAGCCCCACGCCACCCGGGTAAGGGTTGGCCTCGATCAGCCGACGCAGCGTCTCCTGCTCCGACATCAGCCTCCTCCTCCCTCGTTGGCGGCGCGAGGCGAGAATCGTGTGTTGCCGTTGGGCGGCGACAGAAGATGCTCGAGACGCCGCAGGGCTCGTTGCCGGCGCTTGTCCACCGCCGCTGTCGAGATGCCGAGAACCTGGCTGATCTCCGCTGAATTGAGCTCCTCCCACGCGGTGAGCCGCAACACCTCCTGGTCGATGTGGCTCAGCCGGTGCAACGCGTCCACCACGACGCGATCCTGATCCCGTCTGACGACCACCACCTCAGGCGACTCGCCGTACTCTCTGGCCAAGGCGGCCACCCTTCGATTGAGCCGGCTCCAGCGGTGGAGCGAGCGCCATCGGTTGGCGAGCACGCCGCGAGCAATCCCAAACAGCCAGGGGCGAACGGTCGCCCACTCGATCTCGTCGATGCGGCGCCACGCGACCGCGAAGACCTCGGCCGCCGCCTCGTCGGCATCACTGCGGCCGATACGTCTGGCGCAGTATCCGAGCACGTCGTCGTAGTGCCGCTCGAACAGTGCGATGAGCCTTTCGTTGGTAGCGGCCGATCCCATTTCTCCTCCGGCTTTCATTGGGGATTGTCCGGCCGCCGCAACTCACGGACAAGGACGAACCGAATCGAGCAATCACCTGTCGGGAATCGCGCGTTTCCGGACAAGTGAGATGTGGACCGGAAACCGGTACCGGCTCCTGACCTACGGGCAGCAGATCGTCCGAGCCGTGTGCGAACTAACTCGAATGGTCCATCAGCAGGTAATGCTCGGCCTTCAGGAAGTCAGAATCGGGTTCGAAGCCAGGTACCAGCTGGTCGACCGCCTCCTGCTGGGAGACCAACCGTGGTGAGTCCAGCCGTTGCTCTTCCCCGTCCACTCGGAGGATGGCGGTGCCGGCACCCAGGATGTTTCGCACCCAATCCGAGTCAGGGCCATATCGCACGACCAGTACATAGCCCTGTTTGGTCCGATGGGCATCGAGCGGTGTCTGATGGGCGGTGCCTGTCGACCTTCCGACGTGAAGGACTACCGGTCTCTTGCCCTTTCTGATCTCTCGCGGATTGAAGAGACGCTTGTTGATCCGTGCCAGCCATCTCGGGTAGGGCATCGATCGAGGCTCCGTCTCGCCTGCAGGCTCACACAGGGTAACGCACGGGCCCCTTCGGATCACCCGCCGTCGACTGCTTCGGGCCGCCTTGGATGGTGATGCCCAGGGCGACGACGTCGGTGTCGACGACGGCCAACATCACCATGCCCGGTCGAAGGGGCACTGTGCCGTCGTCCCCGAAGACGAGGAGTGGGGCTCGGTCGTGTTCGCTCATCAAGGGCGCAGCCATCGGAATGACGAAAGACACCCGGCCTCCGACGATTCCCGGAACAGATGCGTGCCGTTCGCGCACCGAGAGATCAGCGAATTCGCGAACCGAGCCGTCCCCCCAGGCGTACCTCTATCGACAGAGAGGAGAGGGAATGCGGCGGAGGCTCATGCTCGTAGCCATTGTGGGAGTGCTCGCACTGGGGTTGGTGATCCCGGGGGCGTCAGCGGGGGGAGTCGACTTTCGGGCGCCGCTCTCGCACGCCCAAGAAGTCGGTGCGACCAACGCGCCGGGGGCGCACGGGATGGCGACGTTCGTCCTGGACGGCAGCACCCTGCACTATCAGATCAGCGTCAAACGCCTGACCGGATCGGCCACGCAGGCGCACATCCACGCCCCAGCGGTCCGTGGTGCGAACAGCGGCATCGAAATCTGGTTGTGCGGGACGGCGGCCCTTCCTGGTCCGATCGGCACGCCAACGTGCTCGACCACGACGGATGGCAGCCTCGTGACCGGCTCCGTGGCGGTGAACCTGACCCAGCTCGGCTGGATGGAGACCATGCAGGCGTACGTCAACGTGCACACCGCTGCCCATCCGGGAGGCGAGGTCCGGGGCCAGGTGCTCGACGTCGGCGGGACGCAGTAGGCGAAACCGGGCGGCTCAGAGCCCGGCCACCCTCGGGAACAGGTCGGTCAGGACACCGGGGCCTCCAGCTCGCCGGTGAATCGCTCGACGACGCGCCCGTTCGAGTCGAACACGACCCAGTACGGGAAGGCGCTCAACCCCTAGGCCTGGCCGGCGTCGGGGACTGAGAATGAGGACGAGTCCAACGTCCCCGCTTGATGGCACGACTCACCGAGGTCCGAAGCGCCCAGGCGACGGTGAAGGCAGGATCGAGGGCGATGTCATGGCGGGTTCCAACTGCGCCTGCGTGCCGCTGATCCGCTGGACAAGGCAGGCATGTCAGCCGCGTTCCGGTGGTTGCGGAGCCGGCGAAGTCCCCAAACCGGCGCGCTCGAGCTGTTCCGCGACGGAGGCACGAATCCGTTCCAGTTCCTGCTCCATTACCCATTCATCGTCTGTCGACCTGAGGAGAGTCCATCCGTTGGGGACCGACAGACGGATGACGACTACGCCCTCGCCGGCGGCCCCCGTCCACGGGGGCTCCTGGGGGTTGTGCATGAAGGTGGCAATGAGATCCGACCCGATCTGGGCAGCGACCGGTTTGGTCACCCATCCAGCAACATAAGCGGCCAGACCGAGCACGATCATCGTGATGAGCGCCAGCAGCCCGATCCCAGCGATGAGCAGCCCGATCCCGGCGAAGAAGACTCCGAACAACGACTCGCCGAGACTCCGATTGGCCACCAGATCGGACCAGTTGGGCCACAGGAACGCGGCTACGTCGGGGATACCGAACGTGAGCACGAGCACGAGCAGGATGGTCCCGATGACGATGTAGCCCGGGGCAAGGTCGAACACGCCGTCGGCGAACCGGAGCCAACGCCTCGTCCTCGGGTTCCGCGCACGAACGGCGAACGACCCGGCTGTGCTGTGGCGCCCGAGGAACGTCAGCCAGCTGACCAGGGGCAGCAGAATGCGTTCCAAGGCGCGCAGGACGACGTCCAACACCAGCATCGCCGCTCGACGAATCGGTCCAGCACCCACCTTCACGGTCTCTTCCTTCGGTCGGCGACCCCGCGGGGAACGCCCAGACCCACCGTCGGCAGATTGTGAAGCCTCGTCGATGGCCTGCGTGATCGTCGACACTCCGATGGCCCCGGCGAAGCGTTGACGATATGCGTCTCCGACCGCACCTCGGGGCGAGGTGTGCTGGGGTGTCTCGTCGTCGACGAAGCTGAACGCGAGGATCGGATCGGGTGCCGCCTCCGAGTCGAGGCCGGCGACGGCTCGATAGCTCGAGTCGGTGAAGATGAACAACGGTAGGTTGGACATGACCCCGCCATCCGACAGGAACGGCGGGGAATGCAACCCTTCCGCGCGCACGACGAAGGGCGCCTCGAACAAGAAGGGGATCGCCGAGGAGGCCGCCGCGGCGTCCGCGACCGGCAAGTTGGGGGTCAGCTGTGCGTTGAAGACGACGGGTGACCGCCACCGCAGATCGGCCGCCGCCATGTGGAGCGGGATCGCTCCGGCGTTGTCCAGCTCGGCGAACGTCGGTCCGCCCGGTCCATTGTCCGACGCCAGCACGTGTCCCCGTGTGTCGCGCTCGAGAAGTTCGATGAGATGCTCAGCGATCCACTGACGCAGGTCATCGAGCGACAGGACGCCGTAGTGATTTCGCAGCTTGTGAGCACCTGCGACGCCGGAAGGCATCTCGAGCAACCGGCGACCACTTCGCTCTAATCTGCGGAGATCCTCGGCGGTCGCACCGGCCGCCACGAACGCGGCAGTTATCGCTCCCGCCGATGATCCCGCTACCTGCGAGAACGAGATGCCCCGATCCGCGATCGCGCGCAGGGCACCGCTGTATAGGGCGCCCTTGGCGCCTCCTCCCTTGAACACTCCGATGACCTGCAAGCTGCGTCTCCGCTCGATCTCGCTAGAACGTCGTTGCCTGCGAGGCGGGGCGCGTCCCCGTTGTGTGGTCTTAGGTAGGTGTGTGGCCTTCATCGTACCCGCCGGCTGGTGCAGTCGGGAGCCGGTGCCGGTGATGGTCGTCACTTCCTGGGGAAGTCCATCTCCATGACCGCACATGAACTGTGCGGTCGACGCTCATCGCGAGCCAGTGCGGTGCAACGGTTTCGGGCCGCGAGCACAGCGCTCGGGCCGGGAGGCCTGAGCTGTGCTCTAGCTTCGGGCCGATGAGATTCCCGTCTCCGATGTGTCCAAGTGTCCATCAGAGTACGGAGCTGCGTTGCGGACGGATATGAAGCTGGCGGAGGGGGCGGCGGCCGGGATAGAGGCGGACTTCGCCGAGCTGGCGAGACGCAATGAGACTCGGATCCGGCTGCACTGCTATCGGATGCTCGGGTCCCTCCACGACGCCGACGACGCCCTGCAGGAGACGATGATCAAGGCGTGGCGTGGGATTGGCACGTTCGAGGGTCGATCGTCGGTTGGGACGTGGCTGTACCGCATCGCCACCAACACGTGTCTCAACATGCTTCGAAGCCGGCCGCGCGTCGTCTTGCCCGAGGTGTTCACGGCTCGCCATCGACCGGTGGCCGCCGACGTGCCTTGGCTGGAGCCATATCCGGATGTGTTGATGGAGGCCGATGCCGATAGCGATCCAGCCGCTCGTCTGGAAGCCAAGGAGGCGACCCGGCTGGCGTTCGTGGCGACCGTCCAGCTGCTCCCGCCCCGCCAGCGTGCCGTCCTGCTGTTGCGTGATGTGTTGGCTTGGCGTGCCGAGGAAGTGGCTGAGGCGCTCGACACCACGATTGCAGCGGTGAACTCGGCGCTGCAACGTGCCCGAGCCCGGCTCGCCGAGCATCTGAGGTGGGATGAGTCGACTCCGGAGGTGGAGTCGGTGGTGGACGAGTGGATGCGGTGTTGGGAGCGGTGTGACATCGAGGGGTTGGTGGCGCTCCTCACCGATGACGTCGTGCTCGCCATGCCGCCGACCCCCGCTTGGTTTTCAGGCCCGCTCGAGGTGGGCCACTTCTTCTCGACGGTTCCGGCCGAGGGTCGGTTGGAAACCATCCGACTCGTGCGCACGAGGGCGAACGGCCAGCCGGCAGTCGCCGCCTACATGGAAGCGCCTCACGGGGGACACGTGGGATATGGGGTGATGGTGTTCGATCTCGTCGGGGGCAGGATCGCCGGCATCACCGGCTTCAGTGACGGAAGGCTGATCGGACGCTTTGGACTGCCTGTCGAGCTCGACCGATGAGTTTGCCGGCGTCGGTGTGTCGAAGCAGCGAGTGGTGAGAGTCACCGCCGCCGACAGGAGGAATCCGATGGGTCGAGCCCTTGATCTTGTCAACCGCTTCTATGCGACTACCGACGCCCACGACGTCGACGGGATCGCCGAACACGTTGCCGAAGACGTCAGCTTCGTCGGACCGTTGATGGCCACCCAGGACGCCAATGCCTACTTGGAGATCAACCGGCAACTGCTGAGCCATCACGCCGCCACCAGGATGCTGCACCAGTTCGAATCCGGTGACGCCGTCTGTTCCGTCTATGAGATGGACATCGTCGCCCCTGATGGGACCACATTCACGGCTGAGATGGCGGACGTCATCCAGGTCGCTGGTGACAAGATCGTCTCGCAGCGGATCTACTACGACCCGCGCCGTTTCGCCGAGGCGTTCGGTCTGTGACGGTGAGGTTGGTGGGACGCCGACGGCTGCCGTCCCACCAACGCCAATCGATCGAGGGAGGAGTCGACTTGAGTGACGGCGAGGAGGAGTTCTGGCAGGCCGCGGCGGAGTTCTTGTCGCTGGACGGTGTGGAGAAAGGCGCCATGTTCAGGTTCCCATGCATCCGCCTGCGCGGCTCGTTCGTGGCCATGCCGGGCAACAGCTTCGGAGGAATGGTCGTCAAGCTCCCTGCCGTTCGCGCTGCCGAGCTGATCGAGAGCGGGCAGGGGAAACCGGTTGCCCCGGCCGGGCGGCCGTTCCGGGAGTGGGTGGCCATAGACGACAAGACGCTGTGGCACGGTCTCATCGACGAGTCGCTCTCCTTCGCGGGGCACGCAGGTCATGGTTGAGCTGTCGATGGTCGCCCACTCAGTAGGGGTCGGCGGTCAAGGCCTCGATCTGTTCGCCAAGGAATCTCTGTTCCGCATCTGTTCGTGCGAGTTCTCGGGCCCGCTGAAACGCCGATGCGGCTGCATCTGGCTGATCGAGCCGCCCCAAGTATGTCCCGCGGGCGGCATGCATCAGGTGGTAGTTGTCCAGGTCGGCTGCCACCTCGTCGATGAGCTCCAGCGCTGCCCCCGGGCCCTCGATCTCGGCGACCGCGATGGCCCGGTCGAGCGCAACGACCGGCGTGGGCATGACCGTATAGAGGTGGTCGTAGAGTGCGACGATCTGGTGCCAGTCTGTCTCTTCGATGGATGCCGCGCTGCAGTGCACTGCCTGGATGGCGGCCTGCAGCTGGTATGGCCCCGGTTGACCGCGCCGGATGCAGGTCCGCACGATTGCCTGTCCCTTTTCGATCAGATCTCGGTCCCACTGGCGGCGGTCTTGATCACGCAGCAAGACGAGGGAGCCGTCCGCGATGCGGGTGGGCGCCCGGGCTTCGCTGAGCAGCATCAGCGAAAGAAGTCCCGCTGCTTCGGGTTCGTCGGGCATCAGCTCGACGAGCGCTCCGGAAAGTCTGATGGCTTCGCTCCTCAGGGCGACCCGAGCTGGGCTGTTGAGCCCGGCGTTGTAGATGAGGTAGAGAACCGACAGGACTGACCGAAGCCGGTCGTGAAGGTCCGCCTCCGTCGGGACTCGGTAGGGGATGTTGGCCGCCTTGATCTTGTACTTGGCCCGAACCAACCGCCTGGCCATGGCCGATTCGCTGACGAGGAAGGCGTGCGCCAGCTCCTCGACGCTCAGGCCGCCCAGTAGTCGGAGCGTCAACGCGATCTGATGCTCGGTGCGCATTGCGGGATGGCAACACGTGAAGAGGAGTCGGAGCCGGTCGTCCCTCACGGCCCCAACGTCCTCGGAATCCTCAACGGCCGGGGAGCGGGTCTCGACGGCGATCTCCTCGTGGAGCTCTCGACCTCGCGCAGCCCGGCGGAGGACATCGACGGCGCGGTTACGGGCCGTGGTGACGATCCACCCGGCCGGGTTGGACGGGATGCCATTGCGTGTCCACCGGTCGGTGGCGACGACGAATGCGTCCTGGACGGCGTCCTCGGCGAGTGTGATGTCGCCGAAGACGCGGACCAGGGTCGCGACCGCCTGCCCGTACGCCTCGCGAAAGACACGGCCAGCCACATCCGATGCAGAGACGTCGGAGGCGTGGTCGGTCACTCGGTCATTCGTCGCGGTCCCGGGGGACGTGGTCGGCCACCTTCCCGGTCATCTGGAACGGGCGAACCTCGATGGGATGGTTCAGTGCGGTGACCACCTTGTGAGCCCATTCCAGCGCATCGTCGAGGTCGTCGGCGTTGATGATGTAGAACTCGGCGATGTGGTCCTTCGACTCGACGAACGGCCCATCGGTCATCACCAGATCCCCGGTCTTCGAGGTGATCACGGTCGACGCGTCCGGCCCGTAGAGGGCGCCGCCGAATACGAAGACCCCGGTCGCTTCCATCTCGGCTTCGAGGGCTATCACCCGTTCCATGAACTTCTGGGTCTCCTCGGGGGTGCTCGGCGCATCTGGACCCTGGCCCTCGACGGCGTAGGTGGCCAACAGGTACTGACTCACGACTGCTCCTCGGGTTGGGGCGGCGGTTCCCGCGCTCACCATATCTACGAATGAGATCCAAGGACGAGGACATCTCGGCACAGACTTCCGCCGGGGTCACGGCTGTCGCACCGTCGTCCGTTGGGGTGTGACGGCCCGCGAGGATCCTGCCTGCCTCGAGCGACGACCCGGCCACCACTCTGCGCCCGAGGTGCGCCGCCGTCACCGGTGAGGCAGCGGTGCGGCACCAAGCATCCAGCACGTGTAGTGTACGTACATCAGTAAGAAGCTCACGATCATGATCGCCGACGAGGTCTATGAAGGCCTCTACAAGCGGGTGGGCAGAAGAAAGATCAGCCATTTCCTCGAGAGCCTGGCTCGGCCACATGTCGTGGATGCCGATCTCGAGGGAGCCTATCGGGAGATGGCTTCCGACGAAGCCAGAGAGTCCGACGCTGGGCAGTGGTCCGAGGGCCTGATAGGCGATGTCGCCGATGAACCGCGGTGAGGTTTGGTGGGTGAGCTTCGACCCAGCGCTCGGTGGTGAGGTTCGCAAGACCCGTCCGGCCGTCATCGTGAGCAATGACGCTTCGAATCGAGCCCTGAACCGTGTTCAGGTCGTGCCGCTCACATCCAACGTCGAACGTCTCTACCCGAGCGAAGCCTACGTGAAGGTCGAGGGCAAGCAACACAAGGCGATGGCCGACCAGATAGCCACGGCTTCGAAGAGGCGCCTCCAGGAGAGGGTGGGCCGGATCTCGGATTCAGACCTCGCCGGCGTGGAAAGAGCGATCCGGGTCCAACTCGACCTGTGACGCGAGAATGACTCTTGCGGCGACACTCCGAGATGACCGCGGTGGGCTACGTACCCCCTGTTCGGTCGGTCCAGCGATGGACCGTTTGCTCGGACGCCTTGACAAGGATCGGTTGGCGGGTCCACCGACCTGGTGGGCCTGCATGGCCATCGGACTCCGAGCGTCGCCGGGCTATCTTCCAAGCGCCGGCGTCGAGAATGCCGCCGGGGGAAGGGCGAGATCGACGGCTTCCGCGGCGTTGCCCGGGAGGTCGGTCGGTAGCCTCCAGCCCCGAGGCCGCTCGAGCGTCTCACATACGAGGAGGTGGACATGGCGACGGATACGGTGGTGACGATGGTGGAGGGGACGGTGGACCCGGCTCGCGTTCCGGATCTGCTCGAGTCCTTTCCGGCGATGTCGGCGGAGGAGCTCCCTCCTCATCTCTTGGGCACGATGCTGCTTCGGGAGTCGGATTCAGATCGATGGCGGATTGTCACGTTGTGGCGCTCCATGAACGATTTGGAGGAGTACGTGAAGACGGTCGAGACCCCGGCCGCGCGGCAGGCTTTTCTGGCGGCGGGTGCCGAACCAACCGTCGGCGTGTGGAAGGCCGATCGGGTTCTCCTCAGGCCGTGAGTTCCCCTCGGGCGGGGAAGGAGAGACCCTTCGCCAGTGTCAGCCACCTCGCCGATTGGGAGGGTGCCGGTGACTCACTCCCCCCATTCGGGGGGCGGCTCGTGAGCGCCGGCCGTGAAGCTCCAGTACTCCCGCAGTCGGCGGCACAGTCCTTCGTCGTCGAAGTCGAGGAGAAGGCACCCCGGGAGCGTCGTCTCGTCGCCGTCGAGGTACATGTTGGTCCAGAACTCCACGGCCACCCTCGGACCAGCGGCGAAGGGACGACCCATACGGACGCGCACCTCGCTCTGGCCGGCAGTCACGGACCGCCAGTAGTCGGCGACCCCCTCCCTGCCCACGTGGGGTTCTTCGAAGATGTTGGAGCGGTAGGTGGCGTCGGCGGTGAACAGTTGGGCGGCGGCGTCGGCGTCGCGGCTCTCCCACGCCAGCCGATACCCCTCGATCCAGTCGTCAAGTGAACTTGGCATGGCCATCTCCTTCTCAGTGGGACCCTGCACTCTCGCCCGGTGCCGCGGTCGTCCAATCGACGTCACCGGCTCAGCCTGGCCAGGATACGCGAGACCGTCAGCCAGGTCCGCGACGTGATCTCTCTGCCGAACGTCCTCTCCAGCCATGTCATGACATCCGGCGTCCCGGCGCTCGTCATGTCCGTGACGCTGAACACCTCACGAGTGGATCGTCCGACGATCCGGTAATCCCGGTCTACTGGTTGGTGTGGGAGCTCGAAGTCGACGGTCAGGGCATTCCTGGAGAAGGTGACCAGAAGGTAGGAGCCGGCGCCGTGCTCGAGGTCCCCGAACGGCTTCAGACCGGCGAGTTCCTGCAACTCCTGGCGGCTTCGCAGGATCGTCTTGCTCTCGAAGCCGAGCGCCTCGCTCCAGGCAGCTTCGAGCGTTGCCTCGAGGGCGGCGACGTCCACCGTGTCGGCCTCGAACAGGACGTTGCCGCTGGACAGCAGGGTCTGGACGCCGCCTAGGCCGAGGCTCTCGCAGACGCCGCGTAGCTTGTCGTTGCGCATGTTCGGGTTGCTCGGCCCGATCCCCCGCAACAGGGCGACGTACTTCGTCATGGCTCGATCGTAGGAATGGAGGCGCCGTGCGTGTTCAGCGGCTACCGGGTTGGTGCGCCGCCCCCGCGCCACACCGAGATCCGCTCCACTACCGGCGAGTCGCCGTGAAGGTGATGGGTTCCTCGCCGGCGTTGGCGAGTACTCCTGTCAGCGTGTCGCCCGCGATCGAGGCGGTGACCTCCACGGTGAGGAAAGTCGGCTCCACGTCGGGGGGCCCGCCGGGGCATGGCCCGTCACCGAGGCCGCCCTGGGCGTCGGCTGTTCCCTCGTAGGACCCGTCGCCGGCCTCGAGAACCGAGCCCGGTGCCAAGGTGATCTTCAGGTGGAAGCAGAATCCCGCGGAGTCGTCGAAGCCCTCCACCGCTGCGTTGCCGAGCAACTCGATGGTCCCCGTGAGATCGGCGCCTGCGACGAGAAGGACGGAGTTGATGAGCACGAGGTCGGGATCCGCCCCGGTGGCGGCGGCGTCGACGCTGCCGACGAACTCATCGCCCTCTCCGGCATCCGGTTCCTCCGTGTCGGCGGGCTGGGTGGTGGTCGTGGTCTCCTCGTCGACCGACTCCGAGCCGAGCGGAGGGCACGATCCGGCCAGGAGGTCCTGGTTCACCGGCAGCACCTCCGGCTCCGTGACGATGCTGTAGCACGGCACGGGGATGCCCAGTTGAGGGTCGGCGCCCAGATCGGCGTCGACCTCGCCGAAGATGAACGCCTCGATGATCTGATCGACGAGGTAGCCGCGTGCTGCCAGCGTCGCCACGATCGTGATGAGCCGGGAACCTTGGGCCTGCTGGCTCCTCAGTTCCTCGAGCCGCTGCTCGGCGGCGATGAACACCTCGCGGATCGTGTTGTCGAACGAGTCGATGAGGGTTTCGTTGGGGTCCCAGTCCGGCAGCTCCTGCAAGACGAAGAGTCCCTGGTGCGCCAGCGCTTGGTCTCCCACCCCCGCGGGCGGGTCCTCGAGTAGACCGAGAGGAGCATCGGCAGGCTCGACGCCGGCGATCGTGCCGGCCTGGGTGAGCTCTGGAGTGGCGACGACCTGCTCGATCGTGTAACCGGCGTCGAAGGCGAGGAGGAGCACCGCGAACCCGGTCTCCTCTCCCCAGTCGTCGACGATGGCTTCGGTCGCCCCGGTGATCCCCGCGTAGGAGAAGGTGGCGGCATCGGCGGGCACCGTCGCGGTGGTCGCGGTCGGATCGCCGCTGCAACCGGCGACCGCGACCCAGACGAGCGCGGCCGTCAAACACCGGAACAGGGGGCGCCTGGGCGCTATCAATGCTCTCGATCCCGCCTCGTCGTCCTGGGCAACCCCCTCGGAAGCCACTCTATTGAACGAGGCCCAGATCGCAGGTGATATCGGGCCCGGCGGGCGAGGCTGCTGGCGGCATCGTCTCGCCTCGGTCGGCAGCCGTGCCGGCCGATCTCGAGCCTCTCGCTGCAGATGACCGGGTCTGCCCGGTCACTTGCGAGGCGAAACGGCTTCTGGACATCGCTCACCGGCCGATACAATCGACTCCACCGGGGACGTAGCTCAGCCCGGCAGAGCACCTGGTTTGCAACCAGGGGGTCGTGGGTTCGAATCCCATCGTCTCCACAGCGTCCCCCTCAGTTCTTGCGTACCTGCGTCGCATATGTGCGATGGGGGGACGCCGGAACGACAGGGGGGATCGGCCTTACCGTTCCTGCGTACGTGCGTCGCACATGAGCGATGGGGGTACGCCGGAACGAGAGGGGGCGGCGTCTCGCACCTGGCCGGTCGCTCGTAGACTCGTGGCCGAGTCGCCAACACGGAGTCTGCAATGCCCAATGCCGTCATCGTCGATGCCGTGAGGACCGGTGGGGGGAAGCGGGGTGGCAAGCTGGCCGGCTGGCACCCGGTCGACCTCGCAGCCGGTGTGCTGAAGCACCTCCAGGAGCGCAACGACCTCGACCCCGGCCTCGTCGACGACGTGATCATGGGGTGCGTCATGCAAACCGGCGAGCAGGCGGCCAACGTGGGGCGCAACGCCGTCCTCGCCGCCGGCTGGCCGGAGATCGTCCCCGGCACGACCATCGACCGGCAGTGCGGGTCGAGCCAGCAGGCGGTTCACTTCGCCGCACAAGGTGTCATGGCAGGGGTGTATGACGTCGCCGTCGCCGCGGGGGTCGAGTCGATGACGAGGGTGCCGATCGGGACCACGATGCAGCAAGGTCCGGGGCTGCCCTTCGGGCCCGCGATGATGGCCCGGTACGAGGACGGGTTGGTGCCGCAGGGGATCTCGGCGGAGCTCATCGCCGAGAGGTGGAAGATCGGCCGCGACGAGCTCGACGAGTTGGCGTACAACTCCCACATGCGAGCCGACCGGGCAACGACGGAGGGGCGCTTCGAGAACGAGATCGTGCCCGTCGAGGTGAGGAACGCCGACGGGACCATCGAGATGTTCTCCCGGGACGAGGGGATCCGCGCCGACACCACGATCGAGCGCCTCGCATCACTCAACCCTGTTTTCAGACCGGACGGCGTCATCACCGCCGGCAATTCGTCGCAGATCACGGACGGGGCGGCGGCGACTCTCATCATGAGCGAGGAGAAGGCGGCCGCGCTCGGTCTGACGCCACGCGCCCGGTTCGTGGCGTTCGCGCTCGCCGGTGTCGACCCGATTCTCATGTTGACCGGCCCGATCCCGGCGACCCAGAAGATCCTCGACAGAGCGGGGCTCACGATCGATGACATCGACCTGTACGAGGTGAACGAGGCGTTCGCTCCCGTCACGGCAGCGTGGCTGCGTGAAACGGGCGCCGACTACGAGAAGCTCAATGTCAACGGCGGCGCCATGGCCCTCGGGCATCCGCTCGGGGCCTCCGGCACCAAGCTGCTGGCGACGCTGCTCAACGAGCTGGAGCGGACCGGCGGCCGGTACGGTCTGCAGACCATGTGCGAAGGCGGCGGGCTGGCGAACGCCACGATCATCGAGAACCTCTCGGCGGCATGATCGAGACGCTGACGGCGATCGTGGTGGGGGTCGCCATCTTCTCCGTCGCGTTGTGGGTGATCAGGCAGCTCGCCAAGCCGGGTCCCGAGGAGCCGGACCCCGAGGAGGTGCACGAGGTCGCCGTCGACTACCGGTGCACCGTGTGCGGCCTCAGGCTGACGGTCACCCACGCCCAGGAGGGCGAGGCCGCAGCGCCCCGGCATTGCCGGGAGGACATGGTCGAAATAACACGCGTGTAGTTTTCCCCAGGTGTGGACAGCTCCGGGGACAACTACACAGTTGTGATTCAGGTGAAGGGGCGACTGCGGCTGCGATCCCCACGAACGCCGGCGTCCCGAGATCGGCGAGCACGTCGGGACTCCGCCGCTTCGGAAGCGTCAGCGGAAGTTGAGCGTCATGGCGAACCCGACCGCGATCCCCGCCAGGCCCCCGAGCAGGTACTTGTTCGAAGTCCCTCCCGGGAGCAGCCCGATGTAGTTCGTCACGATGACGAGGATGCCGAGGCCCATGAGCCCGAACATGAGGACGATGTACCACGTCGGCGACGGGCCCTTCGCCTTGATCGGATCGGGCTTCGCCGGCGGCGTTGGCCGTTTGCTGGCCTTCTTGCGGCCTTTCGACACAGGCATGGGCCCGTAGGGTAGTGGCCGCTCACTCCGGCGCCAGAAGCCGCCACGGGATGCGGCCACGGACGCCGACGGTATCCTCGGCAAGCAGCGCCAATCCCCGGTCGGAGGACGCCGTGAAGGTCCTGGTCGTCGACAACTACGACTCGTTCACGTTCAACCTCGTGCAGTATCTCGGCGAGTTGGGTGCCGATCCGACCGTCGTGCGCAACGATGCCCTCGCTCCAACGGACGCCATCGGGGCCGGCTACGACCGGCTCGTGATATCACCGGGCCCCGGAAGGCCGGAAGACGCCGGGTACTCGGTCGAGTACGTTCGCACGCTCGGCACCCGGATGCCCACGCTCGGGGTGTGCCTCGGTCATCAGGCGATCGCGGTCGCCTTCGGGGGCCGGGTAGGCCTCGCCCCGGAGCCGCGCCACGGCAAGACGTCGGACATCACCCACGACGGCAAGGGCGTCTTCACAGGGCTCGCCAACCCGTTCGTCGCCACCCGGTACCACTCACTGACCTCGGTCGACCTGCCGGAGGACTTGGAGGTGTGCGCCCACAGCGAGGACGGGGTCGTCCAGGGGATCCGGCACAGGCGCCTCCCGATCTCGGGTGTCCAGTTCCATCCGGAGAGCGTCATGACCACCGAAGGAATGGCGCTTCTCAAGAACTTCCTCGGCCAGCCGGCCTGACCTCGCCGGCCTCAGTCGGGCAGCCGCAGCCGCCCCTCGTCCGACTCCTCCACGAGTCCGTCGGCGATCAACCCGTCGAGTGCCTCCCCCAACTCGTCCGGTGAGAAGCCGGTCGCTCCGGCCAGCTGATCGAACGTCGACTCGGCCATGGCGAGTCGACGGATGACGGCGCCGCGGACCTGGCGCTTCGAGCCCTCGAAGCGCGCTTGAGCCTTCGGCGGCTGGTACACGTCCGGCCCGGCGCACCAGGCGTCCACCGGGCACGACGAGCAGGCCGGGTCGCGCGGCCTGCAGACGGCGGCACCGAGGTCCATGACTGCCTGGTTCCAGCGAGAGGCGTCGTCGTCCATCGATTCCTCGGCGGCGCGTTCGAGCGCCGCCCCGTCGAGACGCTCGCCGTGCCAGCGGCTCAGGACTCTCCGCAGGTTGGTGTCGATGGCGGCGACTCGCTCTCCGTAGGCGAAGGCGGCCACGGCCCGCCCCGTGTACTCGCCGATGCCCGGGAGCCGCGCCAGCCCCTCGGCGTCGGCGGGCCACCCCTCCGAGACGACGATCCGAGCCGCCTCTTGCAGCCGCTTCGCCCTGGCGTTGTAGCCGAGTCCGCTCCACGCCCTGAGCACGTCGGCGAGCGGGGCCGCCGCCAGGTCGCCGACCGTCGGGAAAGCTGCCATGAACAGCTCCCAGTGGGCGACGACCCGTGTGATCTGGGTCTGCTGCGACATGACCTCGGCCACGAGGATGGGGTATGGGTCGGTGGTGGAGCGCCATGGCAGGGGGCGTCGCTGAACGGCGTACCAGGCGAGCAGGGCTTCGTTGCGGTCCTCGGCGACGGAACCCAAGGTCACTCGTCCGGTGGCTCCTCGACCACACCGATGCGCACCCTGACCGTGCTGCCGTCGTCGACGTCCGTGCCGACGGCGGGGTCCTGCTCGGCGACGAGGCCCTCGAGGCCGGAGTCGGGGTCGACGACGACATCCTCGACACGCTCGATCTCGAGCCCGCGGTCCTCGAGGGCGGCCTCGGCCTCCTCGAGCGAGAGGCCGATCAGGTTCGGCACGGTGACCTGCCTCACGTCGCCGAGCCGCACCGTGATCTCGCTGCCCGCCGAGACCTCGGTCCCAGATTCCGGGTTCTGTTGGGCGACGAGGCCGTCGAGCCCGCTGTCTGCCGACACCTCCACCGTGTCGTCCGACACGACGAGGATCAGGCCCAGCTCCTCAGCGGCGTCGTGCGCTTCGTCCTCGGTCAAGCCGATGAGATTGGGCGCCGCGAATGGCTCTGGGCCAGTCGACACGAAGACGGTGATCGACTCGCCTCTTGGGACGAGCCTCCCGGCGGTCGGGTCCGTCCGCACCACGAACCCCGGCAGAACCTCTTCGCTGAACTCCTCCTCGATGAGGATGTCGTCCGGCTCGAAGCCGGCCCTACGCAATTCCTCGATGGCGGCGTCGCGCGCCTGGTTGGTGACGTCCGGCATCTCGATGGCGAAGGGTCCCTCCGACACGACGATGTCGACCACCGTTCCAGGGGGCGCCTCGGTCCCCGGTCGCGGCGTCTGGTCGATGACGATCCCCTCCGGGACCGTGTCGTCGAGTCGCGTCTCGATCTCGCCGACCTCGAAGCCCTGCGCTTCGATCAGGTCGATGGCATCCTCCAGGGTGACGTCGATGACGTTGGGGATGCCGAACTGCTCCGGACCGGACGAGATGACGACGACGACGAACGTCTCCGGATCGACTTGGGTGCCGGCGGCGGGCTCGGTGGCGATCACGAAGTCCTCCGGGACGGTCTCGCTCGGCTCGCGGCGCTGCTGCACCTTCAGGTCGCGCGCCTGGAGCTCGTCGAATGCGTCCTGGAAGGCCCGCCCCTCGAGGTTCGGAACGGTGACCTGCTCGACGGGATCGTCGCCGTCGGCGAGCAGCTGGGCGAGGATGACGAGACCGCCGACGAGGGCGGCGAGCAGCAGGACGATGGCGACGACATACGGCGCGTTGCTGCGCTGCTGGGGTGGCGTGCCGTCGTAGCCGCCGGTGTGGATGATCTCGCCCGAGGGGATCGCGGCGGGGACGCTCTGCGGGGCCCGCGTCATGAGCTGGGTGCCTGCGGCGGCGACGGGCGCGGCGACGATCGGGGGCTCCTCGACGACCGCCGCCACCGGAACGTCCCCCCGCAGGTAGCGGAGCAGGTCCGACCGCAGCTCCTCGGCCGTCTGATAGCGATCGGCCGGGGACTTCTCCATCGTCTGCTCGACGATCATCTCGAGATCTGCCGGGACGTCCGAGTTGATCCCGCTCGCCGCCGGAGCGAACTCGGAGACGTGCTGATAAGCGACCGCGACCGGGCTGTCGCCCGTGAAGGGCGCCTGGCCGGTGAGCAGCTCGTACAAGACGACGCCGAGTGAGTACACGTCAGACCTGGAGTCGGCGGGGAAGCCTTGCGCCTGTTCGGGCGAGAAGTAGGTCGCCGTACCGATCACGGCGCCGGTGCGGGTCAGTTCCTCCGAGTCGTCGAGCGCCCTGGCGATCCCGAAGTCTGTGACCTTCACGGCCCCGTCCGGGGTGAGCATGATGTTCCCGGGCTTGATGTCCCGGTGGAACACGCCCGACTGGTGGGCGACGCTTAGGGCCGCCGCCGCTTCGGCGGCGATCTCGGCGGCGCGCCGTGGGAGGAGAGCGCCTTCCGAACGGAGGATGTCTCGCAACGTCCTCCCCTCGATGAGCTCCATCACCATGTAGTAGGAGCCCCCGTCCTCACCCCAGTCGTATATGGAGACGATGTTCGGGTGGCTGAGCCTGGCGGCCGCCTGGGCCTCTCTGCGGAAGCGGGATACGAAGGCCTCGTCGGAGGCGAACTGGGCGTGGAGCACCTTGACGGCGATCTTGCGCCCGAGCGACAGGTCCTCGGCTTCGAAGACGTCCGCCATGCCGCCGCGGGCGAGATGGCGCGTGATGCGGTAGCGGCCTGAGAGGGTTCGGGGTTCCGTCACGGGCCGCGATGGTAGAGACGATTTGCTCATGATCGAGGGTTGCAACGCTCCTCGGTGAGCGGTCGGTTCCCGTTGACGGCGGCGGGTTCACCTGACGCCGAAGAACTCGGAGAAGACGGCTCGGGCGATCGGCGCCGCCACGGCCCCTCCGGTGGCGTCCTCGCCTGCCTCGCCACCCGCCTCGACGAGCACCGCGACGACGATCCTCGGAGTGCCCGCGTCCGCCCCGACCGGGCCGAAACCGACGAACCATGCGTGCGGCGAGGCGTCGGGCACCTGGGCGGTGCCGGTCTTGCCGGCGATCCGTACCCCGGGAACGGCCGCCCGCCCACCGGTTCCCGAGGTCACGACCCGCTCCATCAGGTCGGTGATCGCCTCTGCCGTTGCCGGGCTCATCGCCCGTCGCCACACCTCGGGCTCCGTCGTGCTCTCGATCTCGGCGTCGGAGTTGAAGACCTCGGCAACGAGGTGGGCGGTCATGATCTCGCCGCCGTTCGCCACCGCCGACGTGAGGAGCGCCATCTGGAGCGGCGTCGTCCGCACGTCGCGCTGGCCGATAGCGCTCTGGGCGACCCCTGGGAGGTCGTTCTCGAAGCTGTCAGCAGGTGGAATGGCCGACGCGACCACCTCCATGTCGAACTGCGGCCGGTCGTTGAAGCCGAGCGCCTCGGCGGCCCCCACGATGGGATCGGCGCCGAGTTGGAGCCCCAGCATCGCGAAGATGGTGTTGCACGACCGGATGAAGGCCTGTTCGAGCGTCACCTGCGATCCGTCGATGCAGACCTCTCGATCGAAGTTCCTGATGGTGGCGGTCGACCCGGGCAGCTCGAGCGCCACGGGGTCGGGGAACGTCGATCCCGCACTCACCGAGCCGCTCTCGAGCGCGGCCGCCGCCGTCACGATCTTGAATGTCGATCCCGGTGCGTACGTGGCCCCGATGGCGCGGTTCAGCAGCGGCCTGGCAGGATCGGACTCGAGTGCCTCGCCTGCCGGTCCGGCGTCGGTTCCGAGCAACGGGTTCGGGTCGAATCCCGGCCGGGACACCATTGCGAGCACCGCACCCGTGTCCGGATCGAGGGCGACGACGGCACCGCGCTGGTCGCCGAGCGCCTCGGCTGCGATCCGCTGCAGAGAGTCGTCGATGGTGAGCCGGATTCCCCGGGGCCTGAGGTCGCCGCCGAGCAGCGCATTGAGCACTCCGGAGATCGTCGCATCGCGGTTCGAGACGAGGACGCCCGACCGCTCCCGTTCCAGTCCCGTCGTGCCGAAGAGGAGCGACGTGTAGCCCACGATGTGGGCGTACAGGTCGCCCTCCGGATAGCGCCTCGTGAACAAGCGCGTGTCGTCCGGGTTGGGGATGGACTCGGCGACGACGACGCCGTCCAACGTGATCACCGTGCCCCTCTCACGGCCCGTCCTGCCGGCGATGAGGCGGGCGTTTCTCGGGTCGTCGCGATACTCCGGTCCCCTGATCGCCTGGACGTAGGTTGCCGAGGCGACCAGGAGGGCGAAGGCGACGAACACTGCGAGCGCCACCTGGCGGATCGGCCCGTTCATCCGCGCGCCCCGTGCGAGATGCGTGCGACGAGCGCCAGCAGGACCATGTTCGCCAGCAGGGAGGAGCCGCCGTATGACATGAACGGCAACGTGATCCCGGTCACGGGGAGGAGGCGGAGCACCCCGCCGATGATGAGGACGGCCTGGACCCCGAGCACGAGGGTGAGGCCGGCCGCCAGGAACTTGCGAAAGACGTCTCTGGTGCGCAGCGCGATGCCGAAACCGACGGCCACGAGCAGCGCGAAACCGGTGATCACCGCGATCGACCCTGCCAGCCCCATCTCCTCGGCAACCGCTGCAAAGACGAAGTCGGTCGTGGCGGCCGGGATCCGGTAGGGCTCGCCGAGGCCGAGCCCCGAGCCGGTCAGGCTTCCGCTGCCGAGGGCGAACAGGCCCTGCGCCACCTGGAACCCGGTGTCTGCGAAGTCACCGAACGGATTCAGCCACGCTGTGACTCGCCGCTGGACGTGGTCGAACACCTGGTACGAGAAGACCCCGCCTGCCACCACGAGGATCAGCCCGACGAGCGGGTACGCCGCCTTGCCCGTCGCCAGGAACATCATCCCCACGAAGAGCACGAAGAGCAGTAGGGACGCACCCAGATCGCGCTGGTACACGAGCACTCCGAATGCGGCGGCGGCGGCGATGATGATCGGGCCGAGTTGACGGGGCTCGGGGAGGGAGATGCCGGCGACTCGCCTGGAGGTCGTGGCGAGTGCGCCGTGCCTGTCCGCCAGATACGACGCCAGGAACACGGTGAGCATGAGTTTGGCGATCTCGCCCGGCTGGAAGCTCAACGAGCCCTCGCCGAACGGCAGGTCGAGGCGGACCCACAGCCGGGAGCCGTTCACCGTGGCGCCGTGGATCGGCCAGGCGTCGGGGAGCAGAGGCAGCAACAGCAGGAGCACGGACGCCGCCAGGAACAGGTATCGGAAGCGACGCAGCACCACGACGCCCTCCTCACGGAGGAGGAAGATCACTGCGGCTGCTCCCGCTCCTGCAACGATGAGCGACCAGCGCTGGTACCCGCCCTGCACCGGATCGAGCCGGTACAACTCCGTGATGCCGATGGCGGCCAGGAATGCGGCCAGTGGGAACAGGAGCGGGTTGGCGGTCGGCGCCCACCGGCGCAAGGCCACGTGCACCATGCCGAAGGCGGCGCCGAACGACAGGAACGTGACGGCGACCTGGGCGTCGAGGCCGACGCCGCTGCTGAAGTTCACGAGGGCGGTACCGGTGGCGGCCACCACGGACGCCGCCAGCAGCAACGCCACTTCGGCGTTGCGAGTCATGGCGTCGCTTCGACCACGACGACCGTCGTGTTGTCGTACCCACCTGCGGCGTTGGCCGCTTCGACGAGAGCCCAGGCGGCCTCGTTGACGTCCCCTGCGTTCTGGAGGGCGGTGGCGATGGCGCTGTCCGGGAGCATGAGTGTCAGCCCGTCGGAGCACAACAGCAGGCGATCGCCCGGCTCGAGCCGCAGGTCGTACGTGTCGATCTCCATGTCGTCCATGCCGAGCACCCTCGTGAGGAGATGGCGGCGGGGGTGGCTCTCGGCCTGGGTGGGGCTGAGGTGGCCCCGAGCGACCATCTCCTCGACGAAGGTGTGGTCTCGGGTGATCTGAGTCAACTCGCCGAGCCGGTGGAGGTATGCCCGCGAGTCCCCGACATGGGCGATGGTCACGACGCCGTCGACCGCGACGAGAGCCAACGTCAGCGTCGTTCCCATCCCGGCGAGGGACGGCTCGGCCGACACCGCGCTCAAGACCGCCTGGTTGGCGGCGTCGACCACGTCGACGGGAGCGGAACCATCCAACGAAGCCCCCTCCACCGCTTCGATGGCGATGCGGCTGGCGACCTCACCGGCGACGGCTCCACCCATGCCGTCGGCGACGGCCACCGCCAGCGGGCCCGGTCCCGTGCCGTCCGTCAGCGGGTACACGGAGTCCTCGTTGATCTCCCTGGCGTGCCCAACGTCGGTGGCGGTCGCCCATGCGTAGTTCATCGAACCTCGAGGATCGTCTTGCCGACCTGCACGGAGTCCCCCCTGCCGAGCGTGGCCGGGACCGTCACTCGGCGCCCGTTCACATATGTCCCGTTCGTGCTGCCGAGATCGTGCACCATCACCTCGCCGTCTTGGAAACCGAGCCGCACGTGGAAGTCCGATGCGTACGGATCGTCGATGACGATGTCGGCATCGGGGCTCCTCCCGATGACGGTTGCGGGCCCGACCGTGAATCGCTTGCCACTGAGCGTGTCCGACCGTACGACAACGACCTCGGCCGTCCGCATGGTTCCCCGCTTCACGGTCTGCGGTCCGAGGTGGGCACTTATCGACCGCCCCACCTGCCAGAGGAACAGGTAGAGGAACGCTACGAACAGGATCTTCAGGAGGTTGAGGAATAGCGCGGGCACACGAAGCCTCCTACCCGCTCGTCGGGGACTCGGTTGGAGCGTTCATCGCAGCCTCCTACAGCACTCGGAACGAGAACGTAGCCGGTCCAAACGTCACGGCGTCGCCTGCGTGGAGCATCACCGCCGCATCGGGGACTGCGAGCCCGTTGAGGGTCGATCCGTTCGAGGAGCCGAGGTCGGCGAGCCAAGCCTTGCCGCCTTCCCGAAACAGGACGGCGTGGTGCCGCGAGACCGCCGAGTCGTCGACCACCACGTCGCACTCCTCGGCGCGTCCGACCAACGCCCGGTTCGGCGCGACCGGCAGGAGAGCGCCGATGCGGGGATCGATGAGCTGGGCCCACGGGTGGACCGGGCCCGGCCGGTTCTCCGTCTGGCAGGCGATCGAGCCGGCCCGCACACCCTCGTCGGTCGTGAGGGTGATACCGACCGGCCCATCCAACCGCCATCCCCTGTCTGCGGCGGTCGACTCGAGGGTCACGGTGAGCTCACGTTCCAGGTCCTCGACTGCCGACGAGTTGGGAACGTCCGCCGGATTGACGGCCACGCGGTAGATGTTGGGAATCGCCGGCCCGACGACAGTCTCGGTGGCGCTGAGATCGGCGTGTCTCACGAGTCGATTCGCCAGGTCGACGGGGTGCATCGTCCCGCGGAACAGCGACGCCGACATGCCGTCGACGAGCCTCTCCAGCCTGCGTTCGAGGTGGCGCGCGATGCCCATCCCCCGATTGTATGAGATGCGCCGGGCTGCGGGCCGGGACGCCATCTTTCGCGCCTTGTTACCATTCCACCTGCCGGGCGAGTGGCGGAATTGGCAGACGCGCAGGATTCAGGTTCCTGTGAGGTAACACTCGTGAGGGTTCAAGTCCCTCCTCGCCCACACAGTGTTGCTGTCCGGGCCGACTTCGGCGGCTGTTCCGTCGAACAACGCTGGTCGGTCCTCCCACGACGTGGGGCCCCGACCTCACGACGGCTGCTGGTTGTTGGTTCGCGTCCCGTCATGCGAGGCCCTCAGATATGGCACTTCCGACGCTGCCGGACAGCCGCCGGACCAAGCGGCGGCGGAATCTGTCGATCGTCCTCATCGGTGCGGCGCTCGTCGGGTTGTTCAGCCTCGCAGTGCGCTACCGCACCGAGAGGAGGGAGACGATCGACTACCTGGCGGTCGCCGCGGACGTGACCGCGGTCCACCTCGAGTTGACGACCCAACTCGAGGACCTGTTC
The DNA here is from genome assembly GCA_036396535.1 of Acidimicrobiia bacterium. NCBI lineage: Bacteria > Bacillati > Actinomycetota > Acidimicrobiia > Acidimicrobiia bacterium. The sequence continues at coordinate 26,763 of DASWKR010000014.1, forward strand.
GTCTCGATCGGCGACCTCGAGCGACCCGACGTGCTCACGCGGATCTCGACGATCTCGTCGGAGGCCACCGCCATGACCGAACAGCTCGGCGAGGCAACGGTATCCCGGCAGGGCGCAACCGTGGCCGGGTTCCTGGCAACCGCAAGCCAGGCGTGGTCGAACGGGTTGAGCATGCTCGAGAATGCCATCGTCAGGGTGCTCGACGACGAGGAGAACACCGTGGCCGCCGAGCAGCTGCTGGCAGACTCGTTCGGATGGCTACGCGTCGGCGACGCCGCGTACGGCGGGTTCATCGCTACGCTCGCCGAGCTCGATCCCGAGGTGGTCACCCGCCAGTACCCACAGGTGGCTTTCGTCGGACCGTCGCGAGCCTCCCTCTACGACGCTCCGGTCATCGCAGAGCGGCTTCGACTCATCCGCAAGTTCCAGGAGGATCACGACATCGCCCTGACGGCCACGACGCAGCCCGAGCCGCTCGGTGAGCAGGCAGGTGTGCCCGTCATCCCGCTCTCGGACACGTTCTCGGTCGTCGTCGTCGTCACCAACCAGGGCAACTCGCCGGAGGAGGGTATCGAGGTGACGCTCACCCTGACGTCGGCGGCCGAAGGCGCCGAGCCGTTCGAGGAGCAGCAGCTCATCGCCGCCATCTCTCCCGGGCAAGCGCGCACCGTCGAGTTCCTCGATCTCGACGTGCTGGCCGGCGAGCTGTACGACTTGCACATCGTGGCGGCGATCCAAGAGGATTCGGACCTCGAGAACAACGAGTTCTCATTGCTGTTCGTCAGGAACGAGGCCGAATGACCATCGCAGCTCTCGCCGTCGCCGGGGTGGCGCTTCTGGCAGCCGTCGTCGCCTGGGCGCAGGTCGTGTCGCTCCGGCGCCGAGTGAGTGCCGTCCCCAAGGACGGGGACGTGATCGGAGCGCTCCAGGATCTCGACCGCGACCTGTCTGCGATCGAGGGCGCCATCGAGGACTTCGGACCGAGGATCGACCGGATCGAGCGCTTCCTCCCGTCGACAGTGTGCCGGACGGGCGTCGTGGCATTCGATGCTTTCGGCGATATCTCGGGCAACCAATCCCGCTCGATCGCGCTGCTGAACGCCCAGGGCACGGGTCTCGTCCTCAGCGTCCTCGTCGGGAGGAGCGAGACGCTGTTCTTCACGAAGCGGGTCGAGAGGCGCAACGGGGTCGAGCAGCTGTCTCCCGAAGAGGAAGAGGCAGTCGAAAAGGCGATGACGAGTGGTCGGTAGCCACGCATCCGACCACGGCGCCGCCGCAATAGCATGATGGCCAGATGATCGACGTCAACCTCCTCCGCAACGACCCTGAGGCCCTCGCCGCATCGCTACGCCGCCGCGGCCTCGACGCCGACCTCGAGTCGCTCGCCGATCTCGACCGCCTGCGACGTGAGGTGCGAGCCCGCGCCGAGGAGCTGCGCGCCGACCAGAAGGAGGCCGGCAAGCAGATCCAGTCACTCGGCGGAGATGAGAAGGCGTCGGCGATCACGAGAGCCGCCTCGATCGCCGAGGAGTACAAGGCACTGCTCGGCGAGGCGGACGAGCTCGACACCCGGTTCGAAGAACGCTGGGTGACCCTGCCGAACCTGGTGGACCCGTCGGCGGCGGACGGCCTCACCGAGGAGGACGCCGTCGAGATCAGGCGATGGGGGGATGCCAGGCAAGGAGACTCGATCCCCGACCACCTCGAGCTCGGCGAACGGCTCGGCCTCATCGACGTCGAGCGGGCCGCCAAGGTCTCAGGATCGCGCTTCGGCTACCTCTTCGGTCCGCTGGTTCGCCTCGAGTTCGGCTTGGTGCAGCTCGCCTTCGACATGCTCGAGCCCCATGGATTCGTCCCGGTCGTGCCCCCCGTCCTCGTCCGGGAGCACGCCTTGTTCGGGACCGGCTTCTTCCCGGGTGATCGCGAGCAGGTGTATGCGGTCGAAGCAGACGACCTGTACCTCGTCGGCACGTCCGAGGTGTCGCTGGCCGCGCTCCACGGCGACGAGATCCTCGACGCCGACTCGCTGCCTGTGCGCTACGTCGGGTACTCCACGTGTTTCCGCCGCGAGGCGGGCACCTACGGCAAGGACACCAGGGGCATGTTCCGGGTGCACCAGTTCGACAAGGTCGAGATGTTCGTCTTCTGCCGCCCCGAAGACTCCCGAGAGCAGCACGACTCGCTGCTCGCGCGGGAGGAGGAGCTCGTCCAGGCGCTCGAGATCCCGTATAGGGTCGTCAACGTGGCGGCCGGCGACCTCGGTTCGTCGGCGGCCAAGAAGTACGACATCGAGGCGTGGTTCCCGGGACAGCAGCGCTACCGAGAGATCACGTCGACGTCGAACACGACGGACTATCAGTCACGCCGCCTCAAGATCCGGTATCGCGCCGACAAGGGCAACGAGCTCGTCCACACTCTCAACGGCACCGCCGTGGCGATCGGCCGTTGGCTGATCGCAATCATGGAGAACCACCAGGACGCCGACGGCGTCATCCACGTTCCCAAAGCGCTCCAGACGTACGTCGGGTTCGAGACGATCGGCTGAGGAGCGGGTGAGCAACGGAGCGGTCTTCTCCGACATCGCCGCCAAGTACGACAGGATCAACCGGATCCTCTCCCTCGGCCAGGACCAGGCGTGGCGCAGCCGTGTCGTGGAACACCTCCCGGCCGGGACGCTCCTCGACCTGGGCGCGGGCACGGGGGCCGCACTGCCGATCTTCGGTGGCCGTCGGGTGGTCGCTCTCGATCCGGCCCCCGAGATGCTCGGCCTCAACCACTCCCCGTGGCGGGTCGTCGGCGTGGGAGAGCACCTTCCTTTCGCCGACGCCACGTTCGATGCCGTGTTCTCCGCCTACGTCATCCGCAACCTCGACTCGGTACGCGAGACGCTGTCGGAGGTCGCCAGGGTGCTGCGCTCCGGGGGGAAGCTCGGGATCGTCGATCTGGGACGGCCCCGAAGCCCTCTGGCACGGGCGATCCACCGCGCCGCAACCGGGATCGTCCTCAACTCGGTCGGGCTGGCGTTCGGGGCGCGGGACGAGTACCGCTACCTCCATCGCAGCCTCGACAAGCTGCCGCAACCCGAGGAGCTGTACTCCTCGGCTCCGCTGTCGCTCGAATCGACCTGGCGAATGGGCCCGCTCGGCTTCGTGTACGGTGCCGTCTTGACCAAGGCGAGGTGACATGACGATCGCCCCTGCGGCCCGCCGTTTCTCGGGATTCATGGTCGACGTCGGGGTGCTCGTCGTCCTCACGATCCCGTTGATACCGCTCACGGGGGGCATCGTCCTCGAAGACGTGATCGAGAGGGGCCTCCCGCGCGACTTCCTCCTCGCCGCCAACATCGTCACCGCCGCGTACTACATCGTCCTCACGGGATGGCGAGGGCAAACGCTCGGCAAGTTGCTCGTGCGAACCAAGGTCGTCGGAGAGGAGAGCAGCGAGACGCCGACGATGTGGCAGGCCGTCGTTCGCTGGGTCGTCCCCTTCGTTGCGAGCAGCCTCCCGGGATTGCTCTCGCTCGCCGGGGTGATCGTCTACGGCTGGCTGCTGGCCGACGATCGCAACCAGGGCATACATGACAAGGCTGCCAGGACGCTCGTGATCCAGGTCGGGGAGTAGATCCGTGCACCCCGCCGTCGGGTGGACCTCCCGATCGTTGCGGTCCGGTCCTGCGACTCCGGCCGGGCGACCCTTCGCACCCGAGGCGCGCCCCTTAGGGCTGCTTCCTTCCGGACCTGACCCGGTTCGAGGTGTCCTCGCCGCGTAGGACCCGGCCATCGACATCGACTGTCCCGGTGCTCTCCGATCGGAGCCCGCCCTCGGGCGGGGAATTCAGCCCCGCATGTAGAGGACTTCGGGTACAGGGCTCCCCTAACGCCCCGCTTAGCACGGATGTCGCATGGTACCCCGCGCAGTGTCCGCACCAACCTGTGGCTTCGGGGCTGCGCCCGCTCGACGCGGCCGATCCCCCCGCGGCGCTGCCGCTTGCGGGGAGGATGGCGCTCGGGTGCTCGTGGGGAGAGGCGATTCCAGGTCGGCGGACTCGAGTAGCCGCCCTCGGCTCGGGGCTGCGCCCGCTCGCCGATCCCCCCGCGGCGCTGCCGCTTGCGTGGAGGATGGCGCTCGGGTGCTTGAGGGGGGAGGCGATTCCACGTCGCGGGACTCAGTAACCCCCCTCGGCTCGGGGCTCCGCCCGCGCGCCGATCCCCCCGCGGCGCTGCCGCTTGCGGGGAGGATGGCGCTCGGGTTGCTTCGCAACCTCTCGCGCGGAGGGAGTGGGATTTGAACCCACGGAACCGGTAAACCGGTTCAACGGTTTTCGAGACCGTCGCCTTCGTC
>DASWKR010000015.1 GCA_036396535.1 Acidimicrobiia bacterium
TTCATCGTGTTCTTCGTTGGCCACATGACGTTCTCCTCGTACGCCCAGCTGCGGGAGGCGCAGGAGTCGACGTTGCGGGGCTTCATCAAGGCGCTCGAGGCCAAGGATCTCTATACGAGGGGCCACACAGAGCGGGTGGCCTACTTCGCGGAGATCATCGGGCAGGAGCTCGGATTCAAGGGGACCCAGCTCGAGAAGCTCAGGTGGGCGGCGCTCATCCACGACGTCGGGAAGCTGGCGGTGCCTCGCGATCTGATCCGCAAGCGGGCCCGCCTCACGGCGGAGGAGTTCGCCCAGATGCAGGAGCACGTCCATCTCGTCGAGGACCTCCTCGCGGAGGTCGATTTCCTCCAGCCGATGGTTGCGATCGCCGCCAACCACCACGTGCACTACGACGGGAACGGGTACTCGGGCAACGGGCACGATCTCGGCGAGGCTCCCCCGATCGAGGCGCGCATCCTCGCTGTTGCCGATTCCTTCGATGCGATGACGAGCACTCGTTCGTACCGGGTGGCGCTGACCCAGGACTACGCCTTCGAGGAGCTCAGGACGAATGCGGGCTCGCAGTTCGATCCACGAGTCGTCGACGCACTGGTGGAAGCGCTCGCCCGCCGCAACGAGAAATATGGCTCGCCGGACGTTGCGAACGAGGAGGAGGCCCGCCGCAGAGCGGAAGGGGTGCGGGTCGATGGCTGAGACACGCGTCCACGGCCTGTCGTTTCTCATGTGGCTGCTCACCGTGGGGCTGGGCGTCGTTCTGGTGGTCGGCGCAGACGCCTCGCCGCTGTTCATCGCCGTCGGCGCAGGTGCCATCACGATCGGCCAGCTCATCTCGGTTCCGGCGCCGAGCGGCGAGCGCCACTTCCTCGGCATCGCCGCCGCGGTGGCGGTTCCCCTGCTGGCCCCAGACGCCCGAACGGCTCTCGTCGTCTTCGCATTCGGGATGGCGGGCTCGTGGGTGGTCTTCGCCTTTCGTGACCGCGAGCGTCGCCTTCTGAGCAGCCAGTTCATCTCCGAGTTGGTAGCCATATGGGGCTTCGCGGCGGCCTACTACGGGACGATCGAGATCATCGACGCCAGCGCCCCCGTCGGCGACGGGCCACGGCTTGCCGCCATCGCGGCCGGTGGACTGGCGTGGTTCGTGGCGAGGGCATTCATGCGGTCTCTGGTGGGCCTCGACCGCGACGACTTGTCGGTTCGCTACCTGTGGCTGCTCGCTCTGTCCGACTGGTCGGTCGTGGTGAGCCTCCTCACCGCAGGCGCCCTCTTCGGATTCGCGTGGCCCAACATGCGCTGGTGGGCGCTTCCCGTTGCCGGTCTTCCGTATGCCTTCAGCCACCTGGCGTTCGTCAGGTACAACGACACGCGAATCACCTATGGCCAGACGATTCGGGCGCTGGCGCAGATCCCCGAGGTCGCCGGCCTGGCGCCCAACGGCCATTCGGCTCGCACGGCCTCACTGGCGATCGCGGTGGCGCAGGACATCGGCATGGAGCCGGCCGAGGTCGCCGAGCTCGAGTACGCCGCCCTCATGCACGACATAGGCAGGATCACGCTCAACGAGCCCGCCATCCTCAGAGCCGGCTACACGGACGAGGACATCGCCCGCTGGGGCGCGCAGATCATCGCAGAGGCGCCATACCTTCACCGCGTCGCCGAGCTCGTGAGCGACCAGCACCGGCCCTTCAGGAAGGCAGGCCAGGAACGCGACGAGACCGTCGCTCTCGCCTCGAAGGTCATCAAAGTGGCGAGCGCCTTCGACAAGGCGCAGCACGACATGGGGCTCCCGGCCGTCGACGCCTTGGAGCAGCTTCACCGCGGAAGTGCATACGAGTTCGATCCTGAGATCGTCGCTGCCCTGCGGCGCACCCTGACGCATCGCGGGCTCCTGCCGGCGAATCGCTGACGTCAGAGCTCGGCAGCCGACCCGGGGACCGCTCTCGCTCCCCGGCTGAACAGAGCAGGCGGGGTGCGCAGCTGGTCCTCGACGAACACGGCCAGGCCGATCGACAGGAAGACGTCCCCGAGTGAGATGACGCTGCCGGGTATCGGGATCACGTCTGCGAGGAACGGGAGGCGGGTCGACGCGTCGAGCAGCTCATGCTTGGCGTCGAACGGGAGCCCCGGGTTCCCGCCTGCGATCTCGATGGCTTCCGACAGAACCGGCATCGCTCCGTTGACGGCGATGACCACGAGGTTCATCGTCACTCCGAAGCCTGCGATCCACAGGCCGGCGGCGTTGCGATTCGCCAGCACGACGATGAGGAGCAGGGCGTACGAGGTCAGCATGAGTCCAACGGCGATTCCCGACTGGTCCTCCGAGAGGAAGTTGCCGGCAAGCTGCATGGCGAGGCCGATCACCAGAAGCCACCAGGCGCGCACGCGGATCGCTCCGACGTTGGAGAACTTTCCTCCACGCAGCACCGATACGATCGCCGCGACGACGAGCGCGAGCACCAACCACGACATCGGTCCGAGCGTAGAGCCTCGTGCGCTCGTTGAGGTCGCCGGTGGTTCGTAAAGTTTCCCAATCACGCCGCCCCCGATCTCGAGGGCTCGGCAGTTGGCCATCGGTACACTCGCCGTTTCGGCGCACGGGGAGCGAGATGATCACGCAGGAGCGTCGCGACGGCCGCCTCACGCTGATCATCGACGACCCGGACAAGCGGAACCCTCTGTCCAACGAGACCATGGGTGCCCTCCTCGCAGCCGTCCGAAGCGCATCCAATGACCCGTCTCGGCGCGTCATCGTGATCACGGGAGCAGGCGACCGGACCTTCTCGGCCGGAGGCGACCTCTCCGGCGGCTTTGTCGACGATCCCTTGGGACTCCACGACGCTCGAGGCGCATTCGCCGATCTGTTTCGAGCGATGCGGACATGCCGGCAGCCGATCATCGCCAGGGTCAACGGCCACGCCCTCGCCGGCGGCTTCGGCCTCGCGGCGGCTTGCGACATCGTCGTCGCCGTCGACGACGCCGAGTTCGGGATGCCCGAGGTGACTGTCGGGCTGTGGCCGATGATGATCACCGCCGTCGTCCAACGAGTCGTCCCCCGAAGGGCGGCACTCGAGCTGATGCTCACGGGACGCAGGATCTCGGCATCCGAGGCGAAGGATCTCGGCCTCGTGTCACGGGTCGTTCCTCGTGCCGAGCTCGACGACGCCATCGACGACGTCGTCGAGGCGCTCACCGGCGCAAGTGCCGTCCAGCTGGCTCTCGGGAAGCGGGCCTTCTACGCCGTCGAGGACATGGATCTCGACACGGCGCTCGACCACCTCCAGGCCGGGCTGACTGCGGTCGCCATGACCGACGACGCGGCCGAGGGGGTCGCCGCCTTCGCCGAGAAGCGCCTGCCGCGCTGGACGGGGAGATGAGCCGTCACCCGAATGCCTCGGCGAGCTCGGCGGCGAGTCGCTCCTCGGTCAGCCCACCGAAGAGGCGCTTGACGATGATGCCTTCAGCCGAGATGAGGTAGGTCTCGGGCATCGCAAGCGGGGCGTAGGCCTCTTCGACCGATCCGTCGTCGATCCCGACTACATAGGAGACCGGCACCTGCTCGAGGAACTCGAGTGCATCGGATTCGCTGTCGCGGATCGCCACCCCGACGAACTTCACGTCCGGGCGCGCCCGCGACGCCGCGTCGAGGGCGGGCATCTCCTCCCGGCAGGGAAAGCACCAGCTCGCCCACAGATTGAGCAGCACGGGCCTGCCGTCCGCCAGGAGGTGAGCAGACAACTCGAAGACATCGTTGCCCGTCGTCTCGACTGCGAAGTCCGGAGCCTTCTCGCCGATGACTCCCGGGGCCGTGGTCGAAGGGAGCCTGCCGAGTACGGTCGTCACTGTCGGAGCCGTCGGGGCCGTCTCGCCCCCTGCGAGCAGATTGGCGCCTGCGAGCACGACGACAGCCAGGGAGCCAACCGCCGAGACCGCAAGGACGCGGATGCGGAGACGCCGCCAAGTCGCCACCCGCCTATGTGATCGATCGGTCACGACACGGTCGTCGTCATGCTCGTCGCCGGGTATCACGATCGCGACCGTAGTCTCCCGCCAGGCGGCGAGATCCACCGAGGGCGGGCCGGAGCGGCGAGGTCGTGCGTGACGTCGGCCTCGCCGATGGCAAACCCGACCGCCGCCGCAACTCGGGGGATGGACCGGACGTGTCGATGAGCTCACGGGACCGCATTCTCGCTGCGATGGGCGTCGTGGCGTTTGTCGCCGTCGGAGCGCTCGTGCTGCGTCCTCGAGGGCCGGTGACGTCGGTGCCCGAGACGACCCGGCCATCGTCGACCACGGATGCGAGCTCGGCCGCAACTCCTGCGACGAGCCGGCCACCGACGGCGGGCGTCCCTACCACCGACGTCCCGGCGCCCGACGGAGCGATCGTCGTCGATCCGGCGGCAGGGGACGACGCAGGTTCCGGTACGGCTGCCGCTCCGTTTCGGACGCTCGAGCGGGCGCAGCTGGCGGCCCGTGGCGCCACCCGTGCGGCGACGGGTGAGGATGTCGTAGTCCTGCTCCGCGGCGGGGTCTACGAACTGGCCGGCACGTTCCGATTGACACCGCTCGACTCCGGCAGCGACGACCACGACGTGGTGTACCGGGCCGTCGCCGGCGAGCGGGCGGTCATCGAGGGCGGCGTCGAGCTCTCCGGCTGGGAGACGTTCGGCGAGGTCCTGTATCGGGTGGAGGTTCCCGAGCGGGTCGACACCTTCCGGCAGTTCTACGCGCGAGGGAGGAGGCAACCGCGAGCGAGGACGGCCACTGCAGGCGCCACGGCGCTGCGGTTCGAGAAGGAGGAGATCCTCGGCAGACCCCGGGATGCCGCGGTGGTGGTCGACGGCGGGATGCTCGCCGGGATCACCCATCCCGAGGACCTCGAGCTGGTCTACGTGGGTGTTCGAATCTCGGGCCACGGCGTGACGGGCGCCGACGGAGTGGAGACCGAGCGGCCGTCGTGGCGCTCACACCGTCTCGAAGTTGAACGGGCGACGCCTGCGCCCGATGGGGCGATCCGGCTCGACATCGCGGCGGACGCCCTCTACCACGCCACCGATCGGGGCTTCTGGAAGACGTTCGTCATACCTTCCGACCCCTTCTATCTCGAGAACGCCTTCGAGTTGCTCGACGAGCCGGGGGAGTGGTTCTTCGACGAGCGCGACCGTCTCCTCTACTGGTGGCCGCCGGATGGGGGCAACCCGGACGACGTGGATACCTGGATCCCCGCCGTCGAGACGCTTCTCGACGTCGACGGAACGCCAAGCGAGCCGGTTCACGACATCCGCATCGAGGGGCTCACGTTTCGGCATTCCACGTACACCGTGACCAGCCGGGAGGGGTACGTGCCGGGACAGGGCGCCGGGCTCTTCATGGGGTGGGAGCACGACGACTGGATGGAGGCGGAGGGCGCTCGCAGCACATACCTCGACCGGCCCATCCCACAGGGGCTCGCAGGCGCCGCAGTCGAGATGGATTCCGTTCACGACCTGGCGTTCACCGGCAACGTGCTGACCCACCTCGGGTCGGACGGCATGCTCCTTCATAACGATGTCGTGGACGTCACCATTTCGGGCAACGTGTTCTCCGACGTCTCAGGGGGCGGACTGGTCGCAGGCCACGAGGTGCACGAGGTCATCGACGAGCCGATGGAGCGGCTCATCGAGCGGATCGAGCTGTCGGACAACCTGTTCGAACAGACGGGTCGCGAGTACTTCAGCTCAGCAGGCGTCCAGGTCTACAAGTCCGCCGACTTCGTCATCGAGCACAACGAGTTCCGGGACATGCCGTGGGTCGGGTTGTCTCTCGGGTGGGGGTTCGCCAACAACCCGGACTCGTTCGTCCACGTGCGCAACCGGGTCGTGGCCAACCGCTTCGACGACGTGGTGAACACCCTCTACGACGGGGGGGCCATCTATTTGCTTGGACCGACGGGGACCCCGGACGCTCCCCTCGTCGACCACACCGTCGTGTCAGACAACGTCGTCGAGTTCTCGGGGATCCAGCCGAAGCTGCCGGGTGACCTCGTCGACCCCGACTATGCCAAGCGGGCAGGCATCCAACTCGACGAGGGCAATCGCAACGTCGTCATCGAGGACAACCTCGTCTTCGGGTCGAGCGTGTGGCTCCAGGTGACCGAGTGGCCGTCCCACTCACCTGATCCCGCCTGGCGCGCCGGCCTGCATCTGTCGGGCTCGGGCAACTGGACGGACGGGGCGCCCTCGTTGCCCGGCGACCTCGCCAGAGTCGGAATCGCCCGCCCGGGCGAGGTCGCGGACACGGCAGCTCGGGACACAGTCGCTCGTATCGTCGCCGGTGCCGGACGCCGCTAGGAGCGTGCGCCGCGTCGGGTACAGGGCCGGCTGCAAGGGCGACCGGTGTCCCGCATCAACAGCTCGTCGTCACACGTCGGTGATGTGCCAACCCTCCGGCATGATGTACGACGTCGTTGCGTGGGCCACCAGGCGATCCGGCGCCCCGCCCATGTAGACGTCTGCCGTGCCGTATGCGATGCGGCGCCCGAGCTTGAGGATGCGCGCCGTCGCCAGAACATCTCCGCCGATCGCAGGGCGGAGGAAGTTCATCTTGAGCTCGTTCGTCACCGCCAGTGGAACGATGCCGACCGTTGCGAGAATCGCCCAGTACATGGCGGCGTCCGCCAGTGCCATGAGCACGGGCCCGGCGATGAAGTCGACTGGTCTCGTCCAGCGGTCGTCGTAGCCGAAGCGAGCGGTTGCCTCGCCGAGTGAGACGGCTTCGACACCGATGTTCATCTCGGCGCAGAACGGCAGCTGATCCGCAGTGAATCTGCGCAACTCCTCCAGGGTGACAACCGGCGACTCCACGCTCATCGGACTCCACCGACCCTGCGACTGGTTACGAGCGAGGCGCCTGGTCGCCCTCGATACACTGCCCCGATGTCGTTCTTCTCCCGCAACCGCGACGAGCTCGTCGCCAAGGGGATCGATCCCGCCAGGGTCCCCCCGGGCCAATATGTCACCGACCGGTTCCCCGTCCTCCATGCCGGAACCGTGCCGTCGATCGACCTCGCGGAGTGGGACTTCACCGTCGATGGCCTCGTCGGCGGCGAGAAGCGCTGGACGTGGGACGAGTTTCGCGCCATGCCGACGGCCACCTACGTGCACGACATCCATTGCGTGACCAAGTGGTCGAAGCTCGACACCTCCTGGGAGGGTGTTCCCGTGAGGCACGTCTGGGACCAGATCGCCCCCGACCCGTCCGCAACCCACGTCCTCGTCTTCGCGTACCACGGCTTCACGGCCAATCTCCCGGTCGAGGACTTCCTCACAGACGGCAACTTGTTCGCCCACACCTACGGCGGCGAGCCGCTCGAGCTCGAGCACGGGTATCCGTTGCGGCTCGTCGTGCCCCACCTGTACTTCTGGAAATCCGTGAAATGGGTGAGGGGATTCACGCTCCTGGCGGGGGACCAACCGGGGTTCTGGGAGCGCAACGGCTACCACATGTACGGCGACCCATTCAAGGAACAACGCTTCTGGGGGAGCTGAGGGCCGTCGTTCTCGACGTCGGCGAGATGCTCGTCGTCGAGACGTTGCAGAGCCGCCCCGACCGGACTGGGGCGAGCAGGGATGAGCGCCTCAGTCGCTCGAAGACAGCAGGCGCTCGCAGCTCCACGCGTCCCAGCCGTGGCCCGGTCCGAGCCAGTCAACCCAGGCGTCGTACGTCTCCCGCGCCGTCGCCGCGTTGGCCTTCGGGTGGTACGGAGTCTCGCCGGCGAAGGGCGTCTCTGCGCTTCGCTTCTCCCACGTCGATGGGAGGAACTGAAACAAGCCTGCGGCCCCCGAGTTC
>DASWKR010000016.1 GCA_036396535.1 Acidimicrobiia bacterium
ACGGTGACCGAGCCGATCGTGTCGGCGACGACCTCGAGCGAGACGGCTTCGAGGTTGAGCGGACGTGACCGGCCGCCGCTCAAGACGCGCCACACCACCAGATTCACGACCAGACCCACCAATGCGATCGCCAGCATCAACCCCGTCATCACCTCCAGCGGGTTCCCGAACCTCCCGACCGCCTCGAAGACGACGTACCCGGCGACGGCCAGGAGGAGGACCGCATTGGCGAGAGCGGCCAGGATCTCGAGCCGGTAGAGGCCGTACGTTCGCCTCGTGTCGGCCGAGGCGCGTTCGGCGGCGACCGAGGCCGCCAGGGCCATCCCGAGCCCGAGGGCGTCGGTGGTCCATGTGGCCGGCGTCCGACATGAGGGCGAGCGATCCGCTGAGGACCGCACCGACGAACTCGACGACCATGAACCCCGCGATCAGCGCCAACGCCACAGCCAGCCGGCGGACCTGGCCCACCGGCCTCGACTGGGCTCCATCGTGGTCGTGGTTCATCCTCGCGCCACGGTAGCGATGGCGGCACGCCGGCCGGCAGCGGGGATCAGATCTCGAGGTACCTGGTCTCGTCGTGCGTCACGGCACCGCCGATCTCCGTTGCGTCACCGCGCCACCGCAGCTCGATGAGCGACGGGTGGCCCATCTCCTCGCCCTGCCGGATCTTGACGCTTCCCTCCTCCTCTCCGGCCGATCGCATGGCGGCCGCCAAGGCGACGGCGGCGCTCCCTGTCGCCGGATCCTCGGGGACACCGGCGGCCGGGGCGAAGAAGCGAACTCGAGCGGCGCTTCCTCGGCGATGGGCGATGAGCACGCCGAAATGGTCGGCGAGCACTCCGAGATCGGGTGCCACGGAGGCGACTGCCTCTTCCGAATCGACCACGAAGATGAGGTATTCGAGCGGCATCATGACCCGGTAGGCGGCGATCGGCGCCGGTACTCCGGCGGCCCCGGCAAGAGCCACAAGATCGTCACCGGCCGCCACTTCGCCGAGCGGCCCGGTCTGCACCCACGTCACATCGCCTTCGAACCGCAGGCCCACCTCTCCGATCCCGCAGCGAAGCCGGTCGACGCCCCCCGGCCCCATCCGGCCCATCACGTGCCCGGTCCCGACGAGCGGATGCCCGGCGAACGGCAGCTCCATTCCCGGCGTGAAGATCCGCACCACCGGAGGCGCGCCCGGCTGCCAGTCGACGAACGCCGTCTCCGAAAACCCGAGGTCGGCTGCGATCTGCTGCATCATCTCGTCGTCGAGCCCGATGCAGTCGTTGACGACGCCGAGGTGGTTGCCGCCCTCGCCCCCTCGAGTGAACACCCGCAGGACGTGAACCGACCGGGCCATGCGCTCCTCCCCGAGTAGATGACCCGCAAACGCTAGACGCCGATCCGAGCGTGCTCGGAGGCGGCGACCCGAGGTTGTCGCGGCCGGCGCGTCGCAGCGCAACCGGTGGCGCCCGGGTCCGCTCCCGGAGCGGGGTGGCGGACCGCCCCCAGCTACATTCGGGCGCGTGATCGCTCAGGACTTCGTCGACATCCTCGGCCTCGACTCGCTGCTCGCCCAGCTGGTGCTCGGCCTGGGAGCCGCCATGGTGCTCGGCAACGGCTACGCCATCTACCAGCACCGCAGGGGGCGAGCGCCCCATGGTGCCGCCGGCGGGTTCCGAGCCGCACGCGCTTGGTGGCTGCTCGGGGTCGGAATCGTGATCCTGGCTTGGGGAACTGCGAGCCTGGCGGTCTGATGTCCTCGGAGCTCTCCTTCATCTGCAGGACGTGTGGCCACCAACATGCTGCGTCGCTCTCGCCGCCACCGCGCTGCGCCATATGCGACGATGAGCGTCAGTACGTCGGGTGGGAGGGCCAGCAGTGGACGACCCTCGCCGAGTTGGCGGAGGAGGGTCACCGCACGGAGCTGCGCGACGTCGAACCGGGCCTCTGGGGGGTCGGGGTGACCCCGGCCCTCGGGATCGACCAGCGGGGGCTCGTGGTGACGACGCCGCAGGGGAACGTCCTGTGGGACGTGCCGGGGTTCGTGGACCACGAGGCCATCGAGCGGGTTGCCGGGCTCGGGGGCCTGGCAGCCATCTCGGCGTCGCACCCGCACTTCTACGGCGTCATGGTCGAGTGGGCCCGGGCCTTCGGTGCGACGATCTTCTTGCCGGTCGCCGACCGGGAGTGGATCATGCGTCCGGACGCGAGCATCGAGCTGTACGAGGAGGCGGTGTCCCCGGTGGCCGGTGTCCGCCTCGTTCGAACAGGCGGTCACTTCGCCGGTAGCGCCGTCCTCGAGTGGCGAGCAGGCGCAGAGGGAAGGGGAGCGCTCCTCACGGGAGACACCGTCGCGGTGGTGCAAGACCGCCGGTGGATATCGATCATGCGGAGCTACCCGAACCTCATCCCACTCGACGAGGCGACGCTCCGAGCCATCGACTCGGTGCTCGACGGGCTGCATTTCGACCGGATCTACGGAGGCTGGTGGGGCCGGGTGATCCCGACCGGTGCCAGGGCGAAGGTGAAGGCGTCGATCGAGCGGTACATCGAGAGGATCGGAGGAGCCGACACATGACTGGCCGCACGATGAAGCCCATCACCGTCGAGGCGCGCCTACCGGCTCCCCCGGACGAGGTGTTCGCCTTCATCGCCGACACCCGAAACGATCCGCAGTGGTGCTCCAACGTCGAAACGGTCGAAGTGATCGCCGGCGGCGCCATCACTCCAGGCACGGCCTTCCGATTCCACCAGCATTTCGACAGGCCCGGGGGGAGACGCATGCAGTTCGACGTCGACGTCACCATCGAGTCCACGGAGGGCCGGTCGATCACCTGGGTCGCCGACGATCGATTCCAGCTGCGCCGAATCACGATCGCCGTCGAGCCGGCCGGCGAGGATTCGAAGGTGACTCAGACCACCGTGGCCACGTTCAAGAGCCCACCCGGGCCGGCGAGGTGGATGTACCCGCTCCTGGCCAAGCGCACCTTCAAGCGCCAGTTCGCGGCCCTCGCCGCCCGCTATCGCTGACCGGCCGGTTCACCGCCGGTCGCGGTGGACGACGCCTTCGATGGGACGGCGATCGGTGTTCTCGATCGGGCGGAGAGGCCGATCTGCCGGCTGCACAGAGGCGCTCTCGGGTGGGTTCAGGTGCCGGCGCCCGGACCATGCCGAGATGTCTCGGGTACACTGGTCCCTCTGACGCGGATGTAGTTCAATGGCAGAACACGAGCTTCCCAAGCTCGGAGTGGGGGTTCGATTCCCCTCATCCGCTCGATGATCCTGTCCGACCGCGACATCAACGAGGCGATCTCGTCCGGCCGGATCATCATCGACCCGTTCGATCCGTCGATGGTCCAGCCGTCGTCCGTCGACCTGCGTTGCGACAGGTTCTTCCGTGTGTTCGAGAACCACCGCTACTCGATCATCGATCCCAAGGCACCCCAGCTCGATCTGACGAAGCAGGTGGAGGCGGGCGAGGACGACCCGTTCATCCTCCACCCGGGTGAGTTCGTGCTCGGGTCGACCATGGAGATCGTCGGACTGGCAGACGACATCGTCGCCCGCCTCGAGGGCAAGTCGAGTCTCGGCAGGCTCGGCCTGCTCATACACTCGACGGCGGGCTTCGTCGACGCCGGCTTCAAGGGCCAGGTGACCCTCGAGCTGTCGAACGTCGCCAACCTCCCGATCGCCATCTATCCGGGCATGGCCATCGGGCAGGTGTCGTTCTACGAGCTCAAGTCGCCCGCCGAAGCGCCGTACGGCTCGCAAGGCCTCGGCTCGAAGTACATGAACCAGGCGGGTCCCACGGCGAGCAGGATGCACGAGAGCTTCGAGGGATGATCGGCCCAGGGCCGAGGGACGGTGCCACCTCCCTCACGGCGTGAACGTCGTTCCTTCGGTGAGCCACATGCTGAGCTCGCCCCTGTCGGGCTCGTGGAGGGCACCGTCTCGCACGAAGTACGCCCTGTCGGCCAGCTCGAGGGCCGCCGGATCGTGAGTGGCGATCAGCACGGCCGTCCCGTTTCGAGAGATCCCCTCGAGCAGGTCGAGAACGGCTGCCCCCGTGCCCGTGTCCAGCTCCCCGGTCGGCTCGTCGGCGAGGATGTACCCCGGTCCGTGGACCAGAGCCCTGGCGATGGCGACCCGCTGCTGCTCGCCGCCCGACAACTCGTCGGGCCTGTGCCCCAACCTCCCCTCCATCCCGACCGCGGCGAGCGCCGCGCCGACCTTCTCCCGCCCCTCACGGCCCCCGACCCCGATCAGCCGCAGCGAGACGTCGACGTTCTCCTCTGCCGACAGCAGCGCCAGCAGGCCGGCCGTCTGGAACACGAAGCCGAGCTTCGTTCTCCTCAGTACCGCGGCGGCATCCTCCTCGAGCGTGTCGACGCGCTCGCCGTCGAGGAAGACTTCTCCCTCGTCCGGCGGCTGTAGGACGCCGGCGATGTGCAGAAGGGATGTCTTGCCGGAACCCGAGGGCCCGAAGAAGGCGACCAGCTGGCCCGGGTCGATCGTGACACTGACGCCGGCTGCCCCGACCGCGCCGCCCGGGTAGCGCTTCGTCACGTTGCGCAGCTCGAGGCTCACGATCCCACCTCGCCCGCCGCCTCCTCGGGCGAGAGGAGGATCCCGTCCTCGGTCGTCTGCGCCCTGACGTGGCGCCCGATCCCCGCTTGGAGGAGTAGGTCGCGCGGCAGGCGCACCCCTCCTCGCTCGTCGACGGTCAGCACCTCCGATGCTCCTTTGCGCCGTTCGGTTGCGGTCCTGCCGTCTTCGAGCCGCACCACCCTGTCGGAGCGCACCGCAAGGGCGACGTCGTGGGTCACGACCAGGACGGACAAGCCGCCTTCGTGTGACATGCGGCGCAGCAGTTCGTACACCTCGAGGCCCGTCTCGGTGTCGAGCTCACCCGTCGGCTCGTCTGCCAGCAACAAGCGGGGGCCGAGGGCGAGCGCAACGCACAAGGCGAGCCGCTGCTGCTCGCCGCCCGACATCGTCGCCACCCTTGCGTACGCCTTGCTGCGGAGGCCGGTGGCCTCGAGCAACCCCTCCGTGCGCTGTCTGCGCACCTTGCGTGAGACGCCGGCCATCAGCATCGGCAGCTCGACGTTCTGGGCGGCCTTCAGGTAAGGAAGGAGGTTGCGGGTGAAGTCCTGCCAGAGGAACCCGACATTGCGCCTGTAGTGCTTCACGAGGCCCGACTGCGTCACGTCCTCCAGGTCGGTCCCGGCGACGTGCGCCTTGCCTGCGGACGGAGACTCGAGACCGGCGAGGATCTGCAGAAGCGTGGACTTGCCGGCTCCCGACCTGCCTACCACAGCGACGAACTCTCCCTCCTCCATCACGAAGTCGAGGCCTTGGAGCGCCACCACCTCGAGGTTTCCCTGCTTGTGGATCTTGATGAGGTTGCGGCAGTCGATGATCAGCGCCATCAGCGCTCCACCTCCCGGAGGACCTCGCTCATCCTCCGCACGGACACCCGCCGCGTCGCCCACACGACGGACACGATGAGAAGCGCTCCGACGAAGGCGACGTAGCCGAGGAGCACGATCCAGTCGATGCTCAGGATGATCGGCGGGACGATGTCCTCGGCGGTCTCGCCGAGCTGCAGGAAGGGCAGCATCGCCTTCATGAGGGCGATTCCCCCGGCGATGCCGATGACGGCGCCCAGCCCGAGGACGACGAGCTGCTCGACAGCGAACGTGGCAGCAACGCTCGACCGCCCCAGCCCGAGGGCGCGCAGCACCCCCATCTCCCTGGCGCGCCTGGCGACGGCGAGCAGCACGTACCCGGTGACCCCGAACAAGGCGAGTGCGATCGACGTGGCAGCACCGACGAAGAGGATCGCAACCAGACCGACTTGGACGGGCCTGCTCGAGAACTGCGCCTCGGCGCCGGCGATCGTGATGACCTCGTCGGGGCTCTCGCTCGGGGGGAGCTGACCGGAGACGCGGCGGGCGGCGGCATCGGCGTCGTCCGTCCTCACCCAGAGCTCCTGGGGTGCGGTCACCCGTCGGGGCGTCGTGTTGTAGCTCCACGTCGCTTCGCCGTTCAACAGCATGTTCATGGCGTCGATGTCGAAGACCATCGTCCCTTGGAAGCGGCGATCCGTGACCGTCGGAACCGGTCCCACGAGCCCGGCGAGCTCGGCGTCGAACACGGTGCCCTCGACCGAGAACGCCGCCGACTCGCCGACCTCGAGGCCGGCGTTGGCTGCCGCCTCCGCGTCGAGGAGGACCCGCACCGGGACTGGGGGCATCCGGAGCTGGGGAACGGTGGCGCCGATGCGGCCTCGCACCGGGAACACCCAGACATCTGCTTGGCCCTCCCTCGCCAATGGCGACGCTGCGAGCTCTTCGGCTGTCGGGGGTTCCTGGCCTTCGGGGAGCTCGCGAAAACGGGCGTCGCGCGCAGTCATGGCGGTCTGGTCCTCGCGGATCGACATGCCTTCTGATGGCTGGAGCTCACCGTACAGGTCGGCCCGCAGGTCGGCCCGGCCTGCCGGCGTGACAACTTCGATGGAGGAGACGACCACCTGCTCACCGTTCGTGACGTTCCCGTCTGTCGGGTTGACGCGCTCGACCCAGATGGCATGGATCGTGAGCGGAGGCACCGGCGGGCTGGGGTAAGCCGGGCGGCCCTCACCGAGATCGATGGCCACGGTCCGCCACTCGGTCGTGACGAGGTCCTCGTCGGCCTGCATCGTCCATACCTTGCCGTCGGCATCGAAGACCTTCGCCATCCAACGGACGGTCCTGTCCTGCAGGGCGGTGCTCAGCTCCACTTCGGCGAGGACCGTGGAAGGAACCACGATGCCGTCGAGGCGGATGGCCGTGGCGTCCGCGGCCAGGGTGACGCCCTGGTCCGGCGGGTCACCGTCCGGGCGAAGCGGCGAGAACACCGACGAGGGGTCGACGCCGAAGTCCGACCGCCAGACGACCACTTCCGAGAACTCGTCCGGGCGAATGGCGATGCCCTCGGCGGGGCGCGACTGGGCGCGGCGCGGACCGCCGGACGTCCTGAGCACCCCCGTCCCCGCGTCGCCGTCCGGCACCGCGAGGAAACCGGCACCTGGTGCGACGATGCGCAGGTCCGCTCCGGCTGCGAAGGCCGCCCTGTCGGTGAACGACCCCTCCAACGTGTTGGCGTACGTGAGCGCGAACGCCCCGAAGCCCGTCGTGAGCCACACGAGCAGAGCGAGCCGGCCGTAGGGGATCGGGTTTCGACCCAGATGCCAGCCCGGCAGCGCAAGGGGCATGGCGCGCCTCTTCGTCATCAGCCACCCGACGAGGCGCAACACCCACGGGAGCACCCGCAGGAGCACGAGAGCGCCTGTGAACAGCAGCAACACCGGGAAGACGACGGCGACCGGGTCGAGGGCCACCTCGTCGCCCGACGTGTTGATGAAACCGCGCTGCGCGAGTTGGACGAGGATCACGAGTGACAGTGCGATAGCGAAGAGGTCGAGGTTGTAGCGCTGCCACACGGAGGTGCCGGTGGGGCGGGCGGCGAGTGAGCGCAGCTCCAGCACGCGCCGCCTGGCGAAAGGGATGATGGCCAGCCCCATCGCCACGAACGTCGTGACGGCCCCGCCGAGGACCCACGGGACGACGGATTGGAGCTGGGCGACCCGAAGCGGCTCGCCACCCGTGAGCTCGGAGAGCGGGGGGATGCGCCCCGTCAGGCCCACCATGAGCCGAGCGACGTATGGGGCCGCCGCGCCGGCGACCCCTGCGATGAGTAGCGATTGGGCGAGGTGGATCCCGACCGTCTGCCACGTGCTCGCTCCCCTCGTCCTCAGCAAGGCCATCTCAGGCCCCTCGCGCTCGAGGGTGAGGGCCGCCGTGTAGACCAGAAAGTACAGCGCACCGCCGACCACGAGAGCGAGGATCGCCAGGATCGGGGCTCCGACGACGACCGACCGCACGCCGAAGGCGTCGAGTAGCGAGGTGAGCCCTGAACTGGTTGCCATGGCGCCCCCGGTCGCCTGAGCCGTCTCGGCCCTGAACGAGTTGACGGCGCCTCGGATCGCTGCCAACTCCTCGAGGTCGAGCTCGTCGGGCGCCAGCTCGAGGACGAATCGCTGCGTGGCGCTCGTCTGGACGAGCCCTCGGAACGGCCGCAGCCAGGGATCCTCGGTCGGCGTGATCGGGATCTGGGTGGTCCACGCGTCGAACGTCGCCTGGTCGACGTAGATCATCCGCGACGGGTCGTCGATCCCCCAGATCTTCGCTCCTGGGTCCACAGGTTCAACGATCCCGGCAATCTCGACGACCTCGAAGGTCTCCCGCTGGCCGAGAAAGGGCTTGAGGACGAAGCGGTCTCCTACGTCGAGAGCTCCGAGTCTCGAGACGTCGGAACCGATGGCGATCCGCAATGGATCCCCACCGCTTGCGGGGCTGCTGCTCGTCGGCGGGAACTCACCCGAGACGACGGTCACCGCCTCCTCCATGAACGGGCTGGTGAGGAGACGAACCTGCAGAGGCTCCTGAGGCGGCGTCGGATACGGGGCCTGCGGAAACTCTTCCGGCGGCGTTCCATCGGCCTCGAGCCGGGCGATCTCGCCGCGCCACTCCTCGGCCGACCCGAGCCAGTCCTCGGAGCCTCCGATCGGGATGACGACGAGCTCACGCGACTGCGTGCGCTCGATGATGGAGGGGTACCACTCCGCCAGTGAGCGAGCCTGGGTGTCGGCGACGAGATCCCTGTTCGATGCGGCCGTGGCGGCGGAGTAGGAGGACGTGGTCTCGAGCGCCACCAGGTCGACCTGGCTCGCAGGTGCCCCCCGTACCGTGAACACGAGGTCGACTGCCTGCACCGAAGCTTCGTAGAGCGGCACGATGACCAGCAGCGCGATCACCAGGGTCGCTCCGAGCAGCGACCCGACGAGGATGCCTCGTTTCGCCCACACGCGGCGGACCACGAGATCGATATAGGGCACGAGCCTCACGTGAGTTGTTGCCTCCGACCCGAATACCGTAATCCGGATGCTGCGATGGGTGCTCCCCATGCAAGAGAGGCGTGCTCCGGGCCCGGCGACGCCGGGGCGGAGGGCTGTGCGTGCTGCGGCGCTATCCCCGCACCCCTCGCAGCGAGATGAGGTGCTTGTTGACGCACGCCGCACGGCCGGCCCCGGTGGCGTCGAGGTCGGGGACGCCCGCCAGGCATTCCGTCGTGACGTGGTTGCAGCGCGGAGCGAAACCGCACCGATCGGCAGGGGCGTCCGTGATGCGCGGCGGGGAGCCTCTGATCGGTCGTAGCCGTTCGGAGCCTGCCCAGGGTATCGACCCGAGCAGCCCCTCGGTGTAGGGATGGCGCGGCGAGGCGAAGATCTGCTCGACGGGGCCTTCCTCGACGATGCGGCCGAGGTACATCACGATCACCCTGGTTGCGAGTGAGGCCACGGTCGCCAGGTCGTGGGTGACGAGGATCATCGCCATGGCGCGCCGGTCACGCATGTCGCGGATCAACGAGAGCACCGATGCGGCGACAGAGGCATCGAGCCCCGAGAGCGGCTCATCCGCCACGAGGAGGGCCGGGGCCTTGACGAGGGCCGCCGCCAGCATCGCTCGCTGCGCCTGTCCCTGGCTGAGCTCGTGACGAAAGGACGAGAACGCCCGGGCTCGCGGGAGCTGCACCTCGCCGAGGGCGTCGAGCACGCGTTCGTTGATCATCTCCGTGGTGAGTCCGGTGTGCTCGTCGAGGGGCTCACCTGCCTGGATCCCGATGAGCTCGGCCGGTGCCCAGCTTCTCACCGCATCCTGGAACATCACCCCGATCTCGGTGCCGAGCACCTCGCGGTAGTCGTCGTCGAGCAGCTCTTCCATGAAGCGCTCCCCGCGCCTCGGCCTTCTCTTGGGGAGGAAGCGGCGCGGCGCTCTGCTGCGCTCGAGCTGCCTCGTGGGACGGAGCTGCAGGTCGCGGAAGCGGATGGTGCCGGCGACGACCTTTGCGGTGGGGCCGAGCAGGCCGAGAGCGCCCATCGTGGTCAGCGTCTTGCCCGACCCGGACTCGCCGACGATGGCCAGGACCTCACCCGGCGCGACGGAGAAGTCGATCCCGTGGACCACCTGGGTCCACTCGCCCCCGAGGCGCGGTCCGAAGGGCTCGACGAAGATTCGCTCGTCTCCCCGACCGGTCGGATCCATGACGGCGACGCGCAGCCCCGTCACCTCGAACAGCTGCTGTGCGCACACCGGGGCCTCCTGCGCCGCCCTCGACCGTCAGCCTATCGCCGCGAGTAGCGTGAACCGCCATGAAGGTCAGCAACATCATCCTGCGGGTCGCGTCGATGGAGCGGTCACTGGAGTTCTATCGCGACGCCCTTGGGCTGGGGGTGCTCTCCGAGTCGCCCGAGTTCTCGTTCCTCGACGCCGGCAACATCCGGGTCGCCCTCAACGCCGATGCGACCCAGCAGCCGGACGCGACCAACAGCGAGGTGGTGCTCGAGGTCGGGGACGTGCGCTCGGCGTACGAGGAGATGAAGGCACGCGGCGTGCCATTCGAGATCGAGCCCAGGATGGTGATGGCGCACGACGGCCGCGAGTTGCACGCCGCCCACTTCCGCGACCCTGATGGGCACGTGTGGTCGATCACCGGCTGGCTCCCTCCCAGTGACTAGTCATCGCGCGCCGCGATGAATGACCCAGGTCGGGGGCGCAAAGAGATCAAGGAACAGGGGCGTTCCTGCCGATGACATCGGGTACAAGAGAGAATTCGGGCGGTGTTCCTGCACTCCACCGGAACACAACGGAGGTCCCCTTCCCTCCGACTCCTCCTCAGAGCGACCGTCCGGATGAACGAGCAGCCCCTTCGGGGGCTGCTCTCTCTTTGTGACCCGTCGTCGCGGTGACCCATCGGCGCCGGCCTGAGGCGGCGTGCCACAATCCGACCGATGATCCGGGTCGCACCCCGCGTCGCTGCGGCGCTCGCCTCTTCCTCCCCCGTCGTGGCGCTCGAGTCGACGGTGATCGCCCACGGCCTCCCGCGGCCGACCAACCTCGAGATGGCGACGCTCCTCGAGGCACGCCTCGACGACATGGGCGTGGTCCCGGCGACGGTCGGCGTCGTCGACGGCGAGGTCGTGGTCGGGATGGCGCCGGACGAGATCGCCCGCATCGCCGCAGGGGGCGACGTCTCCAAGGTGAGCATGCGCGACCTGGCGGCTGTGTCGGTGGCGGGCGCCCTGGGCGCCACGACGGTCGCCACGACGATGTGGGCCGCGGCGCGGACAGGGGTGCGCGTCATGGCGACCGGAGGCATCGGAGGGGTCCACCGCGGCGCCGGCTCCACTTTCGACGTCTCCGCCGACATGGGAGCGCTGGCAACGAACCGCGTTGCCGTCGTCTGCTCGGGCGCCAAGTCGGTGCTCGACATCCCGAAGACGCTCGAAGTCCTGGAGAGCCTCGGCGTCCCCGTCGTCGGCTACCGGACCCACGAGTTTCCCGCCTTCTACTCGCGCTCGAGCCGGCTGCCCCTCGATCACGTCGTGACATCCGCGCGCCACGCGGCGGAGGTGATCCGTGCCCACGCCGAGCTCGGGCTCAGTTCGGGCATCGTGTTCGCCAACCCTGTTCCCGAGGCGGAGGCTCTGCCGGCCGAGGACGCCGAGGCGCTCGTGTCGGCAGCCGTGGCCGCAGCTTCCGACCAAGGTGTCGAAGGCAAGGACCTCACGCCCTTCCTGCTCGCCTTCATCGCCGATGGAAGCGCCGGTCGTTCGCTGCAGGCGAACCTGGCTCTCCTCGAGTCGAACACGATCGTGGCGGGCGAGATCGCAGCAGCGCTCGCCTGACCGTTCCTACGATCCGCCGATGACCGACGCTCCTGCCTCGTCGATGGGTCTCGATCGGGCCGCTTCGACGCTCGAGCTCTTCTTCGACCTCGTGTTCGTCCTCGCCGTCACCCAGGTCGTGGCGATCTTCGAGGAGACCCACTCCGCAGCGGGCACGTTGCGCGGCGCCATGCTCCTGATGATGTTCTGGTGGACCTGGGGCCTGTTCACCTGGACGACGAACTGGACGGGCACCGACACGCTCCTGATCAGACTCACCCTGCTGGCCGCCATGGCAGGCCTGCTCCTGCTTGCGGGGGCGGTGCCGGAGGCGTACACGACCGCGGGAGCGTGGCTCGGTGGAGCGTACCTGGCGGTGCGGTACACGGCGGCGCTGGTCTACTTCCTGGGCGTCCGGGAGAGCCCACAGCAGCGAGCCGCTCTGCTCACCTTCTTGCCGTTCGCAATGGTGCCGCCACTCGTCGTCCTGGCAGGAGGCCTCGTCGACGACCCGGCGAGGACTGTCCTGTGGCTGGCGTCGATCGCGGTCGACCTCGTCGCCGCGGCGCTGGCGGGCCGGGGCGAGTGGCACGTCGCAGCCCGGCACTTCGCCGAACGACACGGCCTGTTCGTCATCATCGCCCTCGGCGAGTCGATCATCGCCATCGGGGTGAGCGCCGTCGGGACACCGAGAACACTCGTCCAGGCGGCGGCGCTCGTCGTGTCGTTCGTGATCGCCGCCGCCTTGTTCTGGTCCTACTTCCACGGCGCCGCCCCGGCGGCCGAACGCAAGCTGGACGCCCTCGTCGGCAAGCAGCGCGGGCGGTTCGCGAGGGACTTCTACACGATCCTCCACTTCCCCATCGTCCTCGGCATCGTCCTCTTCGCCGTCGCCTCCGAGGAGATCGTGGCGCACCCATCCGATCCGTTGAGCGGATACGGCCGCTTCGCCATCGTCGTGGGCACGTCGCTCGTCCTCGTTTCCCTCGCAGTCGGCCTCCATCACGCCACGACTCGCCTGCCCCTCGACCGCCTGGTGGCGGTGCTCGTGATCGCCGCGGCGGCCCTCGCCACCCAGGCTGCTCCAGGGCTCGTCACCGCCATCGTCGTCGCCGTGGTCGTCATCGCGGCACTCGTCGGCGAGGAACGGCGCCGAATCGTCGTGGATTGACCCGAGCGCGAAAACTCTTCTGCTCCTTGGTTTTCCCGACCCGGGGAGTGGCCCGTACACTCGCCGCGCTTCCCTATGTACGACGCCGCGGGCTGGCGCGCCATCGAAATCTGTCACAAGCAACCGGTAGGACAGTGACACAATCAGAGCAGTGGAGGACAGAGTGACATCACTCGTCGACCGGCCAGGGACCCTGCACACCCCACCACACAGCGCCGAGGCCGAGGAGTCGGTGCTCGGCGCCGTCCTCCTTTCCTCCGACGCTGCCAACGTGGCGCTCGAGAAGCTGCGCCCCGAGGACTTCTACCGGCCGGTCCACCAGGCGATCTTCGAGGCGGTCTCCTCGCTGTTCGACGCCAACGAGCCCATCGATGCGGTCACCGTTTCCGAGGCCTTGCGGCGCACCGAGATGCTCGAGCGCATCGGCGGCCTCGGCTATCTCACCCATCTGATCGACGCAGTCCCGGCGACGTCGAACATCGACCACTATGTCTCGATCGTCGAGGAGCACGCCCTGCGACGCAGGCTGATGCGCGTCGGCGGCGAGGTCTCGACGTTCGCGACGACGATGGACGAGCCCATCACCGAGGTGCTCGACAGATCGGAGCAGGCCGTGTTCGCGGTGTCGGAGCGCCGGGTGGGCGACGGCCTGGCCCCCATCGATCCGCTTCTCGGGCCTGCCATCGAGCTCGCCGAGGAGCTGAACCGAAAGGGAAACGAGGTCACGGG
Source organism: Acidimicrobiia bacterium (assembly GCA_036396535.1). Taxonomy (NCBI): domain Bacteria; kingdom Bacillati; phylum Actinomycetota; class Acidimicrobiia; species Acidimicrobiia bacterium. The sequence goes on from DASWKR010000016.1 coordinate 13,659, forward strand.
CTTGTCAACGGGTTTTCGCGACCTCGATCGCAAGCTGGCCGGCCTGCACCCGACGAACCTGGTGATCGTGGCGGCCAGGCCCGGCATGGGGAAGTCGACGATCGCCCTCAACATCGCACAGAACGTGGCCATCACGGACGAGCCGGTCGCCATCTTCACGCTGGAGATGAGCCGCGAGGAAGTGGTGACGCGCATGCTCTGCTCCCTCGGCAGGATCGATTCGCAGAAGCTGCGGACGGGGCGGCTCAACGAGTCGGATTTCACGAAGATGTCGAACGCTGCGAGCGTCCTCTACAAGAAGCCGATCTACGTCGATGACTCGCCGTCGCTCACGGTCACCGAGATCAGGGCGAAATGCCGGCGGATGCGACGCAGGCCGGGCCTGTCGCTCGTCGTCGTCGACTATCTCCAGCTCATGCAGGCGTCGGGAGGCGAGAACCGCCAACAGGAGATCGCAACCATCAGCCGCGGGCTCAAGCACCTCGCCAGGGAGCTGAACGTACCGATCATCGCCGCCTCCCAGCTCAACCGGGCCTTGGAGGCGAGGGAGGACAAGCGGCCTCGGCTCGGCGACTTGCGAGAGAGCGGGTCGATCGAGCAGGACGCCGACGTCGTCATGTTCATCTACCGCCACGAGTACTACTACCCCGAGGCGCAGGAGACGAAGGGGATCGCCGAGGTGAACATCGCCAAGCATCGCCAGGGCGCAGTGGGTCGAGTCGAGATGACCTTCCTCCCCGAGTTCACCCTCTTCGCCGACATGGGACGCGACGCATCGGTCGCCGTCTAGCAGCGCGCCGTCGGGCTCCCCTGTCGGAGAGCGCCTTTCGCACCCGGTTCCCCCGGAGTGCCGTCGCCACGCCTCGTGCGTCGATGACTGAGGCCCTCGTGGCGTCTCCCAGGCCGGCCGGCCGCTCATCCGGCCACGCCGGGGAGGCCGGCCGGTCGGGCGGCGTGCTCCACCGAGCGCCGGGCGAAGCCGACTCGTGAGCCTCGACGCCTTGACGCTGGTGCTCGCCTCGGCCGTGCTGCACGCGTCGTGGAACCTGGTCGTGAAGGCAAGCAGCGATCGCCTCGTCGCGGCGTTCGCCCAGGTCACCATGGGTGCACTCGCCTTCGCCCCGTTCTTGCTCTTCGTCGACGTGCCCTGGGAGGCGTGGCCCTGGTTCGTGGCGTCGTCGCTCGTCCACCTGGCGTACGGGCTCACCCTCGTCGGCGCGTACGAGCGAGCCGACCTGTCACTCGTCTACCCGGTGGCTCGCGGTGCGGCGCCGGTCCTCGTCACGGTGCTCGCCGCTCTGGTGCTGGACGACGTGCCGAGTGCGGCCGGCCTGGTCGCCATCGCCTTCGTGATCTCAGGTGTCCTGTTCGTCGCTCAGGGCTCCTCCCGGTCCGGAGGCATGCGATGGGCGCTCGCCACCGGGGCCCTCATCGCCACGTACACGCTCATCGACGCCTCGGCGGTGCGGAGGCTCGACTCGGCATTCGGTTACACGGTGTGCGTCTTCTTGGGCAACGCGGCCGTCTACGTGCCGACGATCCTCCGCCTCCGGGGTGCCCGGCTCGTGCGAAGCGCCCTGCGTCGCGAGGGCGGGCGCCACCTCGCTGCTGGAACGGCCTCGGCGTTGGCGTACGTGCTCGTGCTGGCTGCCGCCCGGCTGGCGCCGCTCGGCCTCGTCGCCGCCTTCCGAGAGACGTCTGTGGTCTTCGGGGCGCTGGGCGCCTGGCTCCTCTTGGGTGAGCACCACGCCAGACGCCGGCTCCTCGGAGCGGTGCTGATCGCCGCAGGGCTCGCCGTGCTCGTCGGTGCCGGCTGACCGCGCCGGGAGCTCAGATCGGCCGCTTTCGGAACGGGCGAGGAACGTCACCTGAACATCTGCGGAACAATGCCGTGGAGCCGACGACAGATCGACCTCGGTCTGCTTGGTTGCGGAGTGGGCTACTCGACCGAAAGGACCACTCGTGAAACCAACCACTCGCGCCGGCGCCTTGCTGGCGCTCGCACTCGTCGCGGCCGGGTGCGGAGGCGACTCCACACCGTCCACCACCGCGCCAGAAGCCACCACGGTGGCGACGACTACGTCGCCGTCCGCCACGGAGCAGATGGAGGAGATGGGCGACGTGCTCGAGGTTGCGGAGGCCGAGGGCGACCTCGGGACGTTCCTCGAAGCGCTCGGGGCGGCAGGGATCATGGAGGACTTCCACGGTGAGGGCCCGTTCACGATCTTCGCGCCGAGCGATGCCGCATTCGAGACCTACCTCGCAGATGCCGGCATGTCGATGGAAGAGGCGTTCGCCGGCGCCGAGATGCTCCAATCGGTCCTCGGCTACCACGTCGTGGCCGCAATGGACGACGCCGAGATGGTCATGGGGATGGCGGGCGATTCGTTCACGACGCTGACGGGCGCGACGCTCGACGTCACCGTCGACGGCGAGACCGTGATGGTCGGGGACGCAACGATCGACCGCTACGACATCGAAGCCTCGAACGGGGTCATCCACGTCATCGACAAGGTGCTGAGCCCACCGGAAGCGTGACCGTGAACGAGCCGGGGGGACCGCAACGTGTCCCTCCGGTTCGACACACCCCCGACCGGGAATGACGCCGTCGCGCACCGCAGCCTGTCGGCGCTTCGCGGGATCCTTGCGGGACCCGGCCCGCCTCTAGGCGGGGATGACGTCGAGGGTGATCTGGAACTCGATGTCGGCATGCGGCTTCAACGTCACCTCGTGGATGCCGATCTCCTTGATCGGCGACCGGACCGCAACGATCGCCCGATCGATCTCGACACCGGTGAACTTGCGGATCGCCTCGGCGACGTCGGCGGACCCGATCGATCCGAACAGTCGGCCTTCGTCGCTGGCGCGCGCCGCAACGACCACGCGTGAGCCGATGAGGGCCGTCGCCAGGTTCTCGGCATCCTCCTTGACCTTGCGCTCATTCTCCTCGCGAGCGCGCCGCATCGCCTCGGCCTGGCGCACAGCCCCGTCCGTCGCCTTGACGGCGAGGCTCCTCGGTACGAGGTAGTTGCGGGCGTAGCCGTCCGAGACGTCGACGATGTCGCCCTTCAGGCCGAGGCTCGACACGTCCTTCGTGAGTATGACCCTCATCGGCTATCCCCGATTCTGGATGTACGGCAGGAGCGCCATCTCCCTGGCGTTCTTGACCGCCTGGGCGACACGTCGCTGGTGGATCGAGCACGCCCCCGTCACCCGGCGGGAGCGGATCTTGCCCCTGTCCGACATGTACTTGCGGAGCAGGGCGACGTCCTTGTAGTCGATCGTGATGCTCTTGTCCTCACAGAACTGGCAGGTCCGGCGCTTGCGCCGGATGTCGGGGCCGCCGGGACGGCGCCTCTTCTGCCGCTTGTCGTTCACCATGGATTTCCTCCTGGTCGGCTCAGAACGGGGCCTCGTCCGGGCCATAGTCTTCTCGTCCGACCGGAGCGGCCGGCGTCGAGTAGTCACCGCCGCCGGCGCGCGGAGTCTTCGTGACGGCCGCGGTCGCCCAGCGGATGGAGGGCCCGATGTCGAAGATGTTGACGTCGATCGTCGACCGCTTCTCACCGTCCTGGGTCTCCCAGCTACGCTGCTCGAGACGGCCGGTGACGATGACTCGCATGCCCTTCTGGAGGGATTCGGCGACGTTCTCCGCCATGTCGCGCCAGCACGTGCCGCTGAAGAAGCTCGTCTCCTCCTGCCACTGGTTGTCGCGGTCCTGGTAGCGGCGACTGACGGCGAACCGCACCTTCGTCATGGCGACGCCCGATGGTGTGAAGCGAAGCTCCGGGTCGTCGACGAGGTTCCCGATCAGTGTCACGCTGTTGGTGCTCATCTCTGCTCTCTCTCTGGCTGCCCGCTCGCCACTGCTGCGAGTCTGCACGCGGGGTACGACAGGATCCGCCTCAGCTCCCGTCGCGTCGAATGATCTTGTGCCGCACGATGAAGTCGGCGAGGGAAAGTGCCCTGTCGATCTTGGCGACGAGATCGACATCGCCCGAGAACTCGATCACCGAGTAGTAACCCTCGTTGATGTGGTCGATCTCGTAGGCGAACCTGCGCTTCCCCCAGAAGTCCGTCTTGGCGACGCTGCCTTCTTCGTTGAGCGTGGACTCGACCTCGCCAATGCTGTTCCTGACGTCCGGTTCGGCCAGCTCGGGCCGGTGGATCATCATGAGTTCATAGCTGCGCACGGCAGCACCTCCTGTGGACATCCGTGAGACGGAAGGCCCCCGATCTGCCTCGGGAGCAGGGGTGGATTGGGTTCAGGAGTGTACCCCATCGGCGGGGTCGCCCGTCCTGCGTACACCACTGCGGACGGCGTCATGGCACGAGGAGGACGTCGCCGTCCTCGAGCCAGGCGAGATCCCCCGCCTCCGTCTCGAGCGCGAACTGGAACTCGCCCTCCGGCGAGTAGCTCGGGCAGTTGTCACCGGCGTCACAGGGCTCCATCTCGAGCTTGGTGACGAGGCGCCCCCCGGCGTCGAAGAAGGCGATGTCGAGGGGGATCAGGGTGTCCTTCATCCAGAACGATCCGAAGCGCTCCTCGGCGTAGACGAACAGCATGCCGTCCACGTCGAGGAGGTCTTCGACGAACATCAGACCCCGGGTTCGTTCGGTCGGACTGTCGGCGACGGCGACGAGGGGCAGGGTGCGCTCCCCGATCGTCAGGGCGACGTAGGTGAGTCGATCGATCTGCGACGGGATGTCGGCCGCGCCGGTGGTGGACGACGGCGCCTCCGTCGGCGCGGCCGTCGTCGTCGGAGCCGCTGCCGGGGTTGTTGCCGGGGACGGCGTCGATGCGACCGGCCGGGATCCGTCGTCGGACGATCCGCAGGCAGCCACGATCAGGGCGACGACCAGGAGGTGGCGCATCCACCGAAGCTACCAACCCGGCGGCGTACCGTTAGCCGGGGCTACTTCTCCATCGCCTCGTCCGCCATGAGCTCGTCGGCGGTTCCGAAGGCGCTCTCCGTGAGCTCGCGAAGGACCGCCGCCGACTCAGCCGGCATGTGATACGTCTCCGCCTCCCCGGGGAAGGCGCCGCTCTGCACGTCCTCGAACCAGCGCGCCAGCGCCTCGACGGCGGTGTCGGCCAGGCCGGCGTACTGCCGCACGAACTTCGGCAGGTAGTCGCCGCCGCCGAGGCCCACGACGTCGTGAAAGACGAGCACCTGTCCGTCGCAAGACGCCCCCGCTCCGATTCCGATCGTCGGCACGTCGACCTCACGCGTGACGATCTCAGCGAGCACGTCCGGGACGCCTTCGAGGACGATCGAGAAGACCCCTGCGTCGGCGAGCGCTTTGGCGTCGGATATCAGCTCGTATGCCGCGTCGGCCTCCCGCCCCTGCACCCGCATTCCTCCCATGGCGTGCACGGACTGGGGCGTGAGCCCGATGTGGCCCTGCACAGGGATCTCCGCATCGAGGATCGCCTTGATCACGGCGGCGCGCTTGGCGCCGCCCTCGAGCTTCACCGCGGCGGCTCCACCCTCTCGGATCATCCTGGCGGCGTTCGTGACGGCATCTTCGGATGTCGTGTGGTAGCTGAGCCAGGGCATGTCGGCGACGACTAGGGCCTGGGGTTCGGCACGCATCACGGCCGCAGTGTGGTGAACGATCTCGTCGACGGTGACGCCGAGCGTGTCGGGCCTGCCGAGCACCACGTTGCCGACGGAGTCGCCGACGAGGATGACGTCTGCGCCTGCTCGGTCGGCGATCCGCGCCGTCGGGTAGTCGTAGGCGGTGACCATCCTGATCTTGTCGCGGCCCTTGCGGGCACGGATCATCGGAACGGTGGTCTTGTCCGGCATGTCGCTTCCTCTCTCCCCACCCGCAGGGTTGGGGGAACGCCGCTCTCGGATGGCTGCGGAGACCTCCCGCTGCGTCGTCGGCCGCCCCCGCTGAGGTCGCCCGCGACGGACGGCCGTCCGCGCTTTCACAAGTATCGCATCGTTCGGGGCGGGCGGGGGCGGATGCTCCCCGGTTCTCATCGGGCGCTACATTCGCGCCCATGGCTCGCAAGGACATCACCATGACGGAGGAGGAGATCAGCCGCTTCCTCGATGCGGACCGCACGCTCCAGGTCGCCAGCGTCGGCAGGGACGGGTATCCGCATCTGGCCCCGATGTGGTACGTCGTCGACGACGGGAGAGTGGTGTTCCGCTCGTTCACGAAGTCGCAGAAGATCGTCAACCTCACCCGCAACCCCAAGGTCACGGTGCTCGTCGAGGAAGGCGAGGCGTACTCCGACCTGCGGGGAGTGACGATCGAAGGCGACGCCCGCCTGGTGACGGACAGGGCCTACGTGCTCGAGGTCTACGGCCGGCTGGCCGCTCGCTACCCGATGATGGACGACCAGCCCGTCGAGCTCGACGCCGAGACGCTCGAGGCGACGTGGGGCCGGTACGCCGAGAAGAACACTGCCGTCATCGTGGAGCCGCGCAGGGTCGTCAGTTGGGACCATCGCAAGCTGGCGGGCGGCTACTGAGCCGTTGCCCCGTCAGCCGCCGGGCACCGGGATAGGGTTGCCGTTGCAGTCGAGGCCTTCTCCGGGACGGTAGGTGGCGAACACCGCGTCGTCGATGACGGAACCGTCGGGGGCGGTGCGCTGCCGGAACGTGTTGACCCTGGTGCAGCGAGACACCCTGCCGGACTGCTGCCCCGTCTGCTCGACCTCGAAGTACGGCGTCGAGTAGAGCTGCACGGTGATCGAGGCGCTCGTGTAGCTGGTCCATACGAGCATCGAGTACGGCGTGTTGTTGACGACTGCGAGGTCCGGCTGGGGGAAGTTGAGCGTCGCCTCCCTCCCGTAGGGGTATCGGGAGATGTAGATCGAGTGCGACTGGTACGAGTCGAAGTCGAGACCTGCGAAGAACGAAGCGTTGAACATAGTCGTGGCGAACTGGGAGATGCCGCCCCCGACGTCCTCGGTGAAATGCCCTCGCTCGATGACGCCCGCCGAGACGAAGCCCTTCGCCCTGGTCCGCGGACCGACGAACTCGTTGACCGAGAAGCGCTCCCCCGGGTCGATCACCTGACCGCGGACGAGATCGGCGATCCTGTGGATGTTCGTCACGCGAGACTCGCAGCAGGCGTGGCGCGTCGTGAACTCGCCGATGACCTCTTCGACGCCCATGGCCTCGACTCGCCCGATGCCGCCATCCTCCTCGACGAGCCTCGTCGGCAGGTCGGCGATCCCTCCCCTCTCGGCCGTCTTTCTCACGATGTCGGTGACACCAGGCCCGCAGCACATTCGGGCAGGCTCGCCGAGCGTGTACTGCACCTCCCCGTCGACGATGTCGAAGATCGGGTCGGGTAGCGGGTCGGCCAGGTCGGCGAGGAGCGACTCGATGCCGGGCTCGACACGCTCGGAATCGAAGAGGGGGACCAGGCCGGAATCCGTCGTCGACCCGTCGATCCAGCTGCGCACGACATCGGCGCTGATGAAGGCGATGCGGTCGCCGACCTTGGCGGGGATGCGCCTCGTCAGCGCCTTGGCTTCGGCGAGAGCAGATTCGAGCTGTGCTTGCGACACCTGGGTCGGCACGACGGTCGACTCGACAGTGAGAGCGTACGGCGGCGGGCCGGCGGCGACGGCCCCCTCGAGCGCCGCCACGACGTCGCCGGCCTCGACGACTGCCCCGTCGATCGCATCTTGGACCTCGAAGCCTCCGGTGGTCCCGGTGAAGGCCGGCTCGACCGGCTCCCGCACGATCCGGCCCTCGTCCCAGTCGACCAGGGCGTCCATCGCGTTCGGGTCGACCGCATACATGAGGTCGACTTGGCGATCCTCGCGAAAGCCCGCCAACCATGAGGAGAACTGGTCGAAGACGCTGCCCGTCCGCCCGATGGACATGGCCTCCGACTTCACGGCGTCGGCGTCGATGTACACCCCGGCAGCCCGGGTCGTCGTCTCGAGCGAGTACCCGGGCGCCGCCACGGTGAGCGGGACGACGTCGAGCCCCCCCTGGAGGGCACGCATCAGCTGGTCGAGGTCGGACTCGCCGAACCCGGACACATCGTGCCCCGCCACCGTGACGCCCGCCACGATCTCGTCGGCCGAGGCGATCCTGTACCCGACGAACACGGCGACTACCGCAAACAGGAGAGCGAAGACGATGGCGAGCACCCACACCGAGAGGCCGATCCAGCCACGCAAACCGGCGACGGTCAGGCCTCTTGTCTCCGCTGCCCCCCTGACCTCCACTTGACCACCCCTAGCCGATGCTCAACAGCTCGATCTCGAACGTCAAAGCCTGGCCGGCGAGCGGGTGGTTGGCGTCGATGAGCACGGCGTCACCGTCGATCTCCGCCACGACCACGGTCTGGCCGTCCGAGGTGGAGAGCTGGTCGCCGACTTGCGCACCTTCGGGCACCTGGTCGATGCCGACCTCGATCAGCAGCGCGTCGTCCCGTTCGCCGTATGCGTCGCCGGCCGCGATCCGCACCGACTTCAGGTCACCCACCGCCATACCGCGCACCGCCTGGTCGAAGCCGGGGATCATCTGACCCGACCCGACGGTGAACGTCAACGGGGTGCCGCCATCACGGGACGAGTCGAACTGCTCGCCGTCGTCGAGGGTGCCCACGTAGTGAACCGACACGACGTCGCCCTCCCCGGCCACTGCGCCGGGATTGGTCGCCGCAGCCGTCGTGGTCGGCGCGTCCGTCGTCGCCGGACCGGCGGTCGTCGTGGCTACATCGCTCCCGCCGCACGCCGTCGCGATGGCGAGCAAGAGGACGGCTGCCGGCATCGATCTCAAGGGAGTGCTCCATCCGATGGCATGTCTCTGGTGGCTTCGGCCGTCACCGCCGCCTCGGTCGATCCTCGCCCCCAACGAACCCGGCCCGGTGCTTGCCCTCAGCCCACCTCGGCATGGAGTGTAGGAGGGGGTCGGAGGTACACCCATCACTCAGAACTGGTCGCGCAACCACTTGATGTCGGCTGCGTGGTCTCCGGCGTCGCCTGGTGTCTCGACGACCACGGGGGCGCCGGCGTCGCGCACGAAGTCGATCAGCAGCTCGGGCGGGATCTCGCCGTGACCGAGGTTGGCGTGCCTGTCGCGGCGCGAGTTGTGTGGATCTCGGGAGTCGTTGCAGTGGATGAGGTCGACCCGGCCGGTCAACCCCCGAACGAGGCCGACTCCCGCCGCCAGGTCATCGCCGCCCGCCCAGACGTGGCACGTGTCGAGGCAGATGCCGACGTTGAGGTCGCCGATCTCGTCCCACAACGGGCCGTAGTTGGCGAGCTCTCTGACGACGGCGTTGCCTCCGCCGGCGGTGTCCTCGATGAGGATCGGAATGGGGCTTTCGATCGTCTCGAGAGCTTTTCTCCAGCGCTCGAAGCCGACGGCGACCGCCTCGTCGTCGCCGACGTGCCCTCCGTGCACGATCACGCCCGCCGCGCCGATCGTCTCGGCCGCCTCGACGGCCTGTGCGAGGTTCTTCCTGCTCGGGATCCGGATGCGATTGTTGGGCGAAGCCACGTTCATCAGGTACGGAGCATGGACGTATATCGGCAGCGGCGAGGCACGTAGCTCGTCTGCGTCCGGTCGTGGGCTCGGCTTCTTCCAGCCCTGCGGGTCGGAGAGGAAGAGCTGGATGAGGTCGGCTCCCCTCTCCTCCGCCTCGGCGAGAGGATGGGCCCCGCCCGTGTGCGCTCCGATGAGCATCTCAATCTCCCCCTTGCTGCTCGGGAGGATCGCCCGGCTCGCGGCGACTCCCGACGAGCCGTGCGAGGGCGAGGTTGCAGTGCACCGCGACCTCCTCGGCCGGCACATCCCAGGCGTCGGCGTCGACGTGGAGGACGCTGCCATCCCACTCTGCGGCCCACGGGTCGGGAGGGTACATGGCAGGGTCGGCGACCTCGATGAGCAGCTGCCTGCCCGGAACGCGCCCATCGTCGTCCTCGGAGCCCGACCTCACCGAGAGGACCTCGCTCCACGGGATGCGAACGCCGCGGCTCGGCCCGGCGATCCTCAGGTAGAGCGCGTCGTCGCTCAGCTCGACGACAGGTGCCCGCCTGAAGAGCCCGACGATGCCGACGAAGAGGAGCGGCACACCGACGACCACGAAGAGGCTCGACCAGAGGATGTCTTGGCGGCGCTCGACGATCCCCCGAGTCGTCAGGCCGCCGTCGTCCCCTACGGTCGGCGCCGATGAGAGGACGTGCCACCAGAGGATGTCGAGAGCCGTGACGATGAGGACCACTCCGGCGAAGCCGATGAGGAACTGGCGGATGGGTGACCGCTCGACGGTGAGCTGAACGCTCATGCGACTCCGAGGTCTCCGGGGACCACGACGGCATGGAAGGGGATGCCGAGGTCGCGCATGGCGCGGCGTGCCGCCCCCCCGCTCCTGTCGACGACGACGATCGCCTGGGCGACGTCGATTCCCTCGGACGCCAGCACCTTCGCCGACTCGACGAGTGACGCGCCGGTCGTCGTCGTGTCGTCGACGATCGCCGCGACGTCGGCGTGCGTCACCGGACCGACGACCCGACCGCCGACGCCGTGGGCCTTCTCCTCCTTGCGGATCGAGAAGGACTTGAGTCCGGGCGAGACGATCGCCGTGGCGATCGCCACCGGGTCGGCACCCATCGTCAGCCCTCCGACCGCGGTGACGCGGTCGCTGAGGATCGAGGCCACGCACGAGCCGACGAGCCGGCCGCCGTCGCCGTCGTACGTGGTCTGTCTCCCGTCGAGATACCAGTCCGACCACCCTCCCGAGCTGAGCTGAAACGGGCCGTCCGTGCGCAAGGCATGGTCGACGAGGTGGGTGACTAGTCCCTTTTTGAGTTGTTCGAAATTCTCCAAGAAAGTCCTCAAGATGTCGCGGCGGGTGCCGATAAGCGTACTCAGACAGGATGCCTTCCTACCTCCCGTCTAAGCCCGAACCGTGAGGCCGCCATTCGGCGGCCTTCGGTTCTTTCTGAGCGAGTTCGCCGAGAATGCGGATCGTCAGCCGCAAAACCCCGCGGTGGCACGATCGGAGTGGAGCAACCCTGGCATGAGCGACGGCGCTACTCTCCCAGGTGTGGAGATCGTCTTCGTGCGGCATGGCGAGCCTGCGTGGGCGATCGACGGGCTCTCCCAACCCGACCCGGCGCTCACCGAGCTCGGCTTCGAACAGGCGCATCGCGCCGCCAAACGTCTCGCTTCCGATCGCGTCCCGACGAGTGAGATCCTCGTCTCGACCGCACAACGGGCCGTTCAGACTGCGGATCCGATCGCAGGCGCCATCGGCATCGAGCCGACCACGGTCGCCGAGCTCACCGAGATCCGCATGCCGAACTGGGACGGGCAGCTCGAGGAGACGGTGCAGCGCATCTTTCGCGAGGCCCGCGACCGCCCGGCGGCGGATTGGTGGGAGGGCCTGGATGGCGGCGAGTCGTTCCGGGACTTCCACGCCAGGGTGACGGCCAGCCTGCTCCGGCTGCTCGGTGAACGCAACGTCGTGCCCGACACCCACCGTCAGATGTGGCGCATCGAGGGTCGAGACGTCGGCCGCATCGTCATCGTCGCCCACGGGGGAACCAACGCCGTGGCCCTCGGCTGGCTCCTCGGCGTCGAGCCCACCCCGTGGGAGTGGGAGCGTTTCGTGCTCGGTCACGCATCGTTCGCCCGGCTCAAGGCGGTTCCCCTGGCAGGCGGCCATGTGTTCAGCTTGCGGACGTTCAACGACTGCGAGCACCTCGACCCCGAGATGCGGACCCGCTGACCGTTCCGGCGTCCCCCGGTCGCCGATATGCGATGGTGGGACGCAGGAACGACGAGATCGACAGAGCTAGGCGGCGCGATAGACGAGGGCGCGGCCTCCGGCGTCGATCGTGAGCAGGTCACCGTCGATCGAGAAGTTCGTGGCGCGGCCAAGGACGTCGTAGACGAACGCCTCCTGGTCCATGACCGCCTGGTCGCAAGCCATCTCGGTGGTGGTGATCTCATCGAACGTGATGGTCGGCGGATCGACCGTGACGCGGCCGCCGAAGCTGTTGCAGCCGGACTCCCCACCGGCCTCGCCGCCTTCGATCGTGAGCGTCGCCTCGGCGCCCGCCACCGGAGTCGAAGCGGTGTCGCCGTCGACCAGCGTGTCGAGCACCCAGCGGGTTCCCTCGAGGCCGGCGTCGGCCGGCGGTCCTTCGCCCCGGCCCAGCTCGAGCGCTCCCGTGCCGTCCGATGCCCCGACCGTCAGGATGCCTCCTTCAACGCTCCAACGGTCGGCTGCCGCCAGCACCGCCATGATCTGCTGCTCCTGGAGGGTGAGAGGCTCCTCGCACCCGATCTCCGTCTGGCCGAGCTGGCTGAGCGAGATCGAGTCACCGTCGACGCTGAAGGTGCCGAAGAACGAATTGCACCCGGTCGTTCCGTTCATGTCCGCCCCGTTGAAGGTGATCGAAGGGTTCGAGTCGGGGACGAGCGCTCGAGTTGCTCCCGACACGACGAGGCCGACGATCGAATACGTCTCGTTCCAGAGATCCTCGGTTGGTGGAGTGGCGGTCGACGTCGTGGTTGTCGACGAGCAAGCGGTGAGGGCGATACCGAGGATGAGGAGTGCACGTTTCATGCGCGTCAGACGCCTTGCGCTCCGCGTCCGGTTCCACCTCACCGCGCCACGATGCTGAAAGGCGCCAGCTCGCGGTAGTGCCGTTCGCACTCTTCGAGGAGCGCCGAGTAGCGGAGGGGCAGCTCCGCCACCTTCTCCCGGTAGGGTGCGAAGCCGGTCGACCTGTGCACGGTGGCGTACCAGTGCTTCGCCCACACACCGTCTTCCGGCTTGGGACCGGCGGGCCACGTCAGCATGGCGGGATCCCACGGTACTCCGATGCGGCGACAGAGCTCCGAGAGCACCGAGCTCGGATCGAGGAGGATCTGCTTCGAGTCGACGACGATCGGCGACCCGCCACCCGCGACGATGCGCCTCACGAGCTCGGCTTGGTACGGGAGCCCGGTCATCTCGACGGTCGCCTCCGGCAGGTTCTCGACGAGCGACGTGAGCATCGCCCGCGGCTCCCTGGTCAGGAAGACGCTCGTCACCCGATCGAGGAACGACAGGTCGAGCCCGACGCCGAGGGTGTGGTGGCCCATCGACTTGAAGAAGGCCACCGGCGTGTCGTAGTCGCCGAGGATGATGTCGCGGATGGCGGCCTCCCCGTCGGTCGGCTCGATCGCCATGACCTCGTCACCGCCTGGGTGATCGATGCCCGTATAGGCCAGGTAGTGCCCGTACAACGGCTCGTCGTAGACCGTCGTGTCCGAACGCTGCCGGAACGAGTACATGAGCGCTGTCGATATGTTGCGCGGCCCCGAGACGAGGTAGATCCGGATCGTCATCCGGCGGCCGCCTCGACCGCCTCCCGATAGAGATCTGTGAGCCGCCCCGTCACCGGGCCGGCTCCCGGGGCACCGATGGCTCGGCCGTCCACCTCGCGAACCGGCGTGAGCCCGCCGAACGTCCCGGTCACGAACGCCTCGTCCGCTCCGTACACGTCGGTGAGCGAGAAGTCCTTCTCGTGGACGGGGATGCCGTGCGCCCTGCACAGTTCGATGACGAGTCCCCTAGTGATGCCGTTCAGGCAGTATTGCCCCGTCGACGTCCACACCTCCCCGCCGGTGACGATGAAGAAGTTCGTGGCGTTGCATGTCGCCACTGCGCCGTTGACGTCGAGCATGAGCGCTTCGTCTGCGCCCGCCTTCATCGCCTGGATGAGGGCGATCACCTCGTGGAGCTTGCTGTGGCAGTTCAGCTTCTGGTCGAGGACGTCGGGACCCGGCCGCCTCACCGTCGACGTGAAGAGGGCGATCCCGCCGTCACGCACGGCCGGGTCCGCCTGCTTGTGCTCGGCGATGATGACGATGTTGGGCCCTCCGACGAGGTTGCTCGGATGCTGTGACGGCGTGGACTTGTCGCCGCGAGTGACCATGAGTCTCACGTGAACACCGTCCGACATGCCGTTGCGCTCGACAGTGTCGTAGAGAGCGGCGCTCAGATCCTCCCGAGACATTCCGATCTCGAGGTCGATGGCCGCGGCGTTCCGGTACAGGCGATCGAGGTGGCGATCGAGGAAAGCAAGCGTCCCCCGGTGGAGCCGCACCCCCTCCCAAACCCCGTCTCCGACCAGGAATCCGCTGTCGAACACGGAGATCTTCGCCTCGTCACGAGGGTGGAGGACACCGTTGACATAGACGAGAACGTGTTCATTTCGACCGTCGTGGACGGCGGCGTGGGTGGATGCCATCAGCGAAAGCTACTCGCAGCGAGCGACCGCGACGGCGTCCGAGTCGAGGCTGTATCGGTGATCGGCCACCCCGACCCGGTCGCGGAACTCGTGGCCGCACCAACCGACGATCTCGGAGACGACTCCTGCCCATCCGAGGTCCACTGCCGAGGCAGCCCCGCCAGACGACGGTACGACCGGAGCGTCGCCAGCCACCAGGTCGGCGCCACGACGGACCACCGAAGCGGTCGAGAACCTGACCAAGCCGCTCAAACGAACCGGATTGGTATCCCGCCGACTCTGCAACCAGCGCATCGCGGCGCCCTCTACACCTGCAAACCCGACCACGACCTACTCGCCGCCATCACGTCCCGCTGCATCCGAACCAGCCGATTCCCACCCGGGTGAGAGGAGTCGGCTCATCTGCCGAATCGGCGCTCCCTTCGAGTGAAGTCGCGTAGTGCCCTCAGGAAGTCGACCCGGCGAAACTGCGGCCAGAACACATCGACGAACGAGTATTCGGCGTATGCCGACTGCCACAGCAGGAAGCCGGACAGGCGGGCTTCTCCGCTCGTGCGGATGACGAGATCCGGGTCGGGGAGGTCGGCGGTGTACATGTGCTTCGCCAGCGTGTCGGCGTCGATGTGGTCGGCGATCGCATCGGCGGCGATGCCTTCTGCAGCGAGCTTCGTGACGAGGTCTCGGGTTGCGTCGACGATCTCCTGCCTGCCGCCGTAGCCGAGCGCCAGCGTGATCCGCCTCTTGCCGCCGGAGCACTCCTCTTCGAGTCGCTTGGCAGCTGCGGCCACGTCCCTGGGCACGAGGTCGAGCGAGCCGATGAACCGCACCGAGACGTCGTGGTCGCCGATCGCCGATGGCATCCTCTCGAAGAGCTCGACGAACACCTCGAACAGGGTGTCGAGCTCGCCGGTGTCGCGGCCGAGGTTCTCCTTGGACAGCAGCCAGCAGGTGACGGCGGGCACATCAAGCTCCCGAGTCCAGTGGATGAACTCGATCAACTTGTCCGTGCCGACCCGGTAGCTCGCCCGATAGTCCGGGAGGCCCTCGACTCGGGCGTAGCGCCGGTGACCGTCGAGGATGACGCCGATGTGGCGGGGCAGTTTGCCCTTGTCGAGGTCGGCGACGAGGCGCGCCTCGTAGAGGCGGTAGAGGGGCTTGGTGAGGATGTCTCTGGTGCGGGCCATCGAGTCCAATGCTATTGCTCGCCGCGAGATCTGCCGCCATTTGTGCGCAGCGGGAAGTCATGCGCGAGAATGTGGCGGCACCAGGTAGTCGAGCCCCAATCATGGAGAAGGAGCTGTCATCGTCATGGCGATGTCCAAGGAGCACAAAGCTGCGCTCGCGCAGGGACGCAAAGAGTCGAAGGCGATCAAGCAATATTTGGAGGGAATGGCGAGTCGCAGGCCGGGTCGACCTGTCAACGCCTCCTCGTTGAAGTCGAAGCTGGCCCGTCTCGAGTCGCAGCTGGCCGCCAATGCCGATCCACTTCGTCGCGTCGGTTTGCTTCAGCAGCGGCTCAACGCGCGGAACCAACTCGACTCACTCGAGCACTCCACGGATGCTTCCGAGCTGGAGCGGGGCTTCGTCGAGAACGCCAAGGCGTACTCGCAGCGGAAGGGCATCAGCTACGCGGCTTGGCGCGAGGCGGGCGTCCCGGCGGCCGTCCTCAAGCGTGCCGGGCTCTCCCGGTCCCGCTGATTCTCTACAGCGCCAAGGGCGTCATGCCGATCATTGCGGCATTGCCAGCAATGGAAGGCGATGACCAATCCAAAGGGTGACGTTCAATTCGACGTGGTCGACAGCGGCTACGACATCGAGCAGGTGAACCAGTACATCGAGCGGGCCGACTCCTCAGACGCCCCGAGCCGGCTGAACGCCGAGCTCCTGAAGCGGGCCACGAAGCGGATCGAGGAGCTGGAGCACAGTCTCTCGACCGCTCCGCCCGATGCGGCCGGCGTCCGCGAGCTCGAGTCGCGCATGCGGGACCTGCACGCCGAGGTCGGGGACCGCATCGGGACGATGTCGACGGCATACCAGCGGCTCGTCTCCGAGCTGCGCACGATGTCGGTGTCACTCCAGGAGTTGTCTGCGCTCTCCGCCGCCATGTCCGAGACGCTCCAGGACGTGAATGCCGCCGGCTCGCAGATGGCCAGGCCGGAGGTGGATTCCCCGTTCGCGCTCGACGTCCCCACGCCTGCCGTCCCCGTGCAGGCGGTGGCGGCCGACCGCGTTGAGGTCTCCGAGGAGCCGGCCGCAGCGCAACCAAGCCCGCCGGCCCCCGCAGCGCAACCAAGCCCGCCGGCCCCCGCAGCGCCGTCGGGTGAGGACTCTGCGCTCGCAGCTGTGGCCGACCGTCTGCTGGCAACGCTCGCCGGAGTGGAGGCTTCGCTCGATGCCGCCGTCGACGGAGATGCGTGGATGAACGTCGGCATCGACGGAACGGACGACGACTCGGCGCAGGAGGACGAAGAGGTCGAAGTGCCGCCCGTGGAGGCGGAAGTGGAGATCGCTGCCGAGGAGCCGGAGCCCCCCGCTCCGGACGTGGACGCCGCCGAGAAGCGCCGCCGGGACGTCGACGCCGCAACGAAGCGCCGGGAGGACGATGACGCGGCCGCGTCCGGACGCACGGGCTCGTTCTACTCGCGACGCTCAGCGAAGCTTCCCCGCCTGGCCGACGCCGGACAGGATGCCCTCGCGGCGGCCAAGTCGCTGCGGGGCGTCCTCAACGACTGACCGCTCGGCCCGGCCGGCGACGGACTTCGATACACCTGCCGTAACCCGCTGCTGCGCGTAAGCTCTCGCAACGGCGCCACTCCAGCTCGCAGAGCGCCGGACCGAAGTAGAGGTAGTGGAAGAGGCAAGACTCAAGCTCGGCCGCATGGAGAACCCGGTGCGCGGGTTCCTCCACGGCACGGCAGCGGTTGCCGCCCTCGTGGCGACGATCGCACTGATGCTGCGGGCGACCACCGTGACCGGGATGCTGGCGGGGCTGGTGTTCGGCATCGGGCTGGTCGCCGTCTACGTCACGAGCAGCCTGTATCACTCGATTCCGTGGGGGCCACGCAACAAGGTCAGGATGCAGCGGGCCGACCACGCCATGATCTTCGTGCTCATCGCAGGCACGTACACGCCGGTGGCAGCCGCCCTCGGCGGCCGCTTGGCTCTTCTCACCCTCCTCGTCGCCTGGAGCATCGCGATCACAGGCATCCTGCAGCACCTCGCCTTCCCTCGGCATGACCAGCGTCTTTCGATCGCACTCGCCACGACGATGGGCTGGCTCGCGGTCGCCATCCTCTGGCCGATGGCGCAGGCCGGCGGTCCGGCTGCCGTGATCCTCATCGCCGTCGGAGGCGTGTTCTACACGGTCGGCATGGTGTTCATGGTGACCCGCCGCCCGCGGCTGTGGCCCCGCGTGTTCTCGGCGCACGAGCTGTTCCATGTCTTCGTGATCGTCGGGTCGACCTGCCACTTCGCCGCCAACTACCGATACTTCCTTCCCCTAGCGTGAGCGGCATCGGAATCTGTCGCACCGGGTAGGTACGTTGTCGGCATGAGAACCGACATACGAAGCACCCGCCAAAGCGTGGTACCACCCAGTGGACCGGTCGGACGGCACACCATCGAGGACGGCCGAGGGGACCAAGCCGTCGCACTGCTCGCGGCACTCGGGATCGAGGCCCGGCTCGTCGACCGTTGCCCATTGCCGTCGTGCGAGGTCTGCACGTCACCCGCCGACCAGGCGGCCGCCTAGTGGTGCGTCGTCCAATTGGTGACCTCGGCTCTGGACCGCCGGGTGGCCGACGCCGCAAACCGGGGACGGCCACACAAACGCTGTCTCCCGCTCGGCGGGGGACCGGCGAGCGGTCGCCCTGCGACCCGAGTCGAGGGGGCCCCACCATCCCCAAGCTGTCAGGCGAGCGCCCGACCGGCAGGGCGTCGCCGGTCAGGCCGGGACCAACGCAGCAAGGGCGGTGAGCTGCCTGGCAACCGACTCGAACGAGCCGCCACCGCTCGACACCCTCCGGCGCACCGACGTCTCGACATCGAGCAGCGTGACGTCACCCGGCTCGAAGGCCTCGTGGGTGACTGCCAGCTCGTCCGGTGTCACGTCCGCCAGGGTGCGCTGCTGCGTCATCAGCCTGGCGACGAGCCCTCCGACGACCTGGTGGGCCGTCCGAAACGCCACGCCGCGAGACACGAGGATCTCGGCGAGATCGAGCGCCAGCACCCACGACGAGGGTGGAGGGGGACGGAACTCGGCCCCGGACAGCAGCTCGGCCATGGCGCGCAGCGCGCCACGCACGGCGTCGTCGGCGCGGAAGACCGCGGCCTTGTCTTCCTGTAGATCGCGGTTGTAGGCCAGCGGCAGCCCCTTCTGGATGGCGAGGAGTGTCACGACGTCGCCCGTCACGGCGGCGGCCTTGCCCCTCGTGAGCTCGGCGATGTCGGCGTTCTTCTTGTGCGGCAGGGCGGACGAGCCGGTCGTGTGCCTGTCGGAGAACGACACCCACCCGAACTCGGTCGTGCTCCACAAGACGAGTTCCTCCGCCATGCGAGAAAGGTGGGCCATCGTCTGAGCGCAGCAGAATGCGTACTCGGCGGCGAAGTCACGCGACCCGACCGCGTCGAGGGAGTTGGCGAACACGACCTCGAAGCCGAGGTGGCGCGCCGCCGCGGCCGGATCGAGAGGAAGGCTGCTGCCGGCTGAAGCGCCGGCGCCGAGCGGCGAGACGGCGATTCGCTCGCGAGCCCGCCGGAACCGGTCCACGTCGCGAATCAGCATCCACCCGTACGCCAGCAGATGATGCGCCAGCGGGATCGCTTGAGCCTGCTGGAGGTGGGTGTAGGAAGCGACCACCGTCCTGCCTGCCTTCGCCGCCTTCGTGAGGATGACACGCACCATGTCCTCGATCTCGCGGATACGCAGGTCGACTGCGTCTCTGAGGTAGAGCCGCAGGTCGAGGCACACCTGGTCGTTACGGGAGCGCCCGGTGTGCAGCTTGCCCGCCACGGGGCCGATCAGCTCGCCGAGTCTCCGCTCGACGGCGGAGTGCACGTCCTCGTCTCCGTCGAGGAAGACGAAGGCGCCGTCACTCACCTCTGCTGCGACGGCGGCCAGACCACCCTGGATGGCCTCCGTCTCGCCCGGGGTGAGGATTCCGACCTCTCCGAGCATCGCAACGTGCGCCATCGAGCCGGCGACGTCGTGCCCCAGCAGTCTGCGATCCGAGTGATCAACCGTGAAATCCCACAGCGTCGGGTCGGGGCCCTCGGAGAACCTCCCACTCCAGAGCGTCATTCGCCTCCCCCGAGGCGCTTCTCGGCGAACGTGCGCAGCCGAAGCGACTGGAGCCTGATGAACCCGGCGGCGTCCCCCTGGTGGTACACGTCGTCTGCCTCGAACGTGACGGTTCGCTCGTCGTAGAGGCTGTCCGTGTCCGAGCGCCTGCCGTCCACGATCGCGTTGCCCTTGTAGACGGTGATCCGAGCCTCACCGTTGACGCGCTTCTGGATGTCGTCCATGAATTGCTGCAACGCCTGCCTCTCCGGGGAGAACCAGAAGCCGTTGTACACCATCTCGGCGTAACGAGGCGCCAACTCGTCGCGCAGGTGAGCCACCTCTCGATCGAGCGTCAACGACTCGACTGCCTTGTGGGCGTGGTGGAGGATCGTGCCGCCCGGCGTCTCGTAGACGCCGCGGGACTTCATCCCGACAAACCGGTTCTCGACGATGTCGATCCTGCCGACGCCTGCCCGGCCGCCGACATCGTTGAGCTTCTCCAGCAGCTCGACGGGCCCGAGCCGGACCCCGTTCACCGAGACCGGATTGCCCTCCTCGAACTCGACGGACACGGTCTCCATCACGTCGGGAGCCTCCCACGGGTCGACGGTCATCCGGAACATGCCCTTCGGAGGCGCCACCCACGGGTCCTCCAGAACGCCTCCCTCGTACGAGATGTGGAGGAGGTTGGCGTCCATGGAGTACGGCCTGTCCGGCGTGACCGGCACCGGGATGCCGTGCTCCTCGGCGTATCCGATCAAGTCGGCCCTTCCCCGCATGGCCCACTCGCGCCACGGTGCGATCACCTTGATCGTCGGGTCGAGGGCGTATGCCGCCAGCTCGAAGCGCACTTGGTCGTTGCCCTTGCCGGTCGCCCCGTGAGCGACTGCGTCGGCGCCGGTCGCCTTGACCGCCGCCATGAGCCCCTTGGCGATCACCGGCCTGGCGAGCGACGTGCCGAGGAGGTAGTAGCCCTCGTAGACCGCGGCGGCCCGCAAGGCGGGGAACACGAAGTCGCGGACGAACTCCTCGCGCAGGTCGTCTGTGACGGCGTCGACGGCACCGGTCGCCAAGGCCTTGTCGTGCGCCTCGAGGACCTCGTCGCCCTGGCCGACATCGGCGGTGTATGCCACCACCTCGGCGCCGTACTCCTCCTTGATCCAGCGGAGGATCACGGACGTGTCGAGGCCCCCGCTGTATGCCAGCACGACCCGCTTCACGTCGCTGCGTGCCATCACCCGGCTCCCATCTGCTCGAGGCGCTTGGCCACGGCCCCTCCACCGGCGTCCTCCGAGGCAACGATCACCAAGGTGTCGTCCCCTGCGACGGTGCCCAAGATGCCGCGTATCGCCGCTCCGTCGATCGTGCTCGCCACGAAGTGGGCCGCGCCGGGAGGTGTGCGGAGCACGACCAGGTTCCCGGAGACCGAGATCGACTCGACGAAGTCGACGAGTGCCCTGCCTGCCGAGCGCTCCTCGTGCGTGAGCGCGTAGCGCTCGTCGTCGATGACGTACGTGGTGTGCCCGTTCGCTTTCCTCTCCTTGACCGCTCCGAGGGCATCGAGGTCACGCGAGACCGTTGCCTGGGTCACCGGGTAGCCGGCGTCTGCGAGGAGCTGCACGAGCTGCTGCTGGCTGGCGATCTCCTCGCCGTCGATGAGCCTGCGAACCAGTCGGCGGCGGGTGGCGGCGCTCGGGGTCACGCCACGAGCTCCTTCGTGATCATCGTTCCGATGCCTTCGGGCGTGAAGATCTCGAGAAGGACGGCGTGCTGCACCCTGCCGTCGAGGATGTGGACTCTGGCGACCCCGTGCTCGATGGCGTCGATGCACGACTCCAGCTTCGGCAGCATCCCGGACGAGACGGAACCGCCGTCGAGGAGGTCGCGCAACTCGGAGACGGAGATGCGCGAGATCAGCGACCCTTCGTCGCCGAGGTCACCGTAGAGGCCCTCGACGTCTGTCAGGTAGACGAGCTTGACCGCCCCGATGGCGGTTGCCAGCGCCGCCGCGGCAGTGTCGGCGTTGAGGTTGTACGTCTGGCCGTCCTCGCCTCTCGCCAACGGAGCGACGACGGGGACGTAGCCGCGCTCCTGGAGGCTGATGACGATGCCGGGATCGACGGCGGTGACCTCGCCGACGAATCCGAGCCGCTCGTCCTTGGGCCTGGCGACGAACAGGTTGCCGTCGAGACCGTTGACACCTGCCGACACGGAGCCGTGGGAGTTGACGAGCCGCACGATGTCAGGGTTGATCTCACCGGCCAGGGTCGACTGGACGACGCGGATGGTCTCGGCGTCCGTGATGCGCAGGCCGTCGACCCATTGCGGCTCGATGCCGCGCTGGCCCATCGCCCGTGAGATCTGCGGGCCACCGCCGTGGACGATGACCGGCTTCATTCCGACATAGTGCAGCATGGCGACGTCGTCGGCGAACGACGAGCGCAGATGGTCGTCGACCATCGCCGAGCCGCCGTACTTGATGACCACCGTCGCGTTGCGGTAGGCCTTGATGAACGGGAGGGCCTCGCTGAAGATCCGAGCCTTCCCCATCGTCGATGCGATCCGCGACTTCATCGCCTGCGGGCTGCCGTGTCCTGTCGCCATGTCAGCTCCGCTCGGAGTTGAAGCGCACGTAGTCGGGCGTCAGGTCGGTGGTGAGCACCGTGGCGGCTCCGGGTCCCTGGTTCAGGTCGACGGCCACCGTGAAGTCACCCTTGGCGAGCGCCTCGACGAGAGCGTCCTCGTCGAACTCGGACGCCACGCCGTCGTACGCGACCGTCACACCTGCAAAGTCGATGCGCACGGAGTCGAGGTTCACCGGCACGGATGCCGCCCCGAGCGCCCCCACGATCCGGCCCCAGTTGGGATCGCCTCCGTGGAACGCCGACCGCACGAGGGCCGAGTCACCGATCGACCGACCGAGCGCCCTCGCCTCGCCGTCGTCCGCGGCCCCTGTCACATCGATCGTCACCACCCGCGAGGCTCCTTCGGCGTCCTCGGCGAGCTGGTGGGCCAGCTCCCGGCACACCGACGAGAGCAGTGGTGCGAGGTCCGACGACGCCAGCCTCGTCCCGGAGGCGCCCGAGGCGAGAACGACGACGGTGTCGTTCGTCGATGGGCAGCCGTCGATGTTGAGGGCGTGGAACGAGTCGTCGACGGCCGCCCGGAGAGCGATGTCGAGGTCGCCGGGTGAGACCACAGCGTCCGTGGTGAGAGCGACGATCATCGTCGCCATGTCGGGCCTCACCATCCCGGCACCCTTGGCGATGCCGCCCACGGAGACGCCCCCGATCGATGCAGAAGCCATCTTGGGAACCGTGTCGGTCGTCATGATCGCCCTGGCGGCGCCGGCGTCGGCCGCGTGCCCCGCCGACACGGTGCCGGCGGCCGCATCGATGCCTCGCATGACGAGGTCGACCGGGAGGTGACTTCCGATGGTCCCGGTGGAGGCTACGAGCACGTCGCTCGGGGCGCACCCGATCGCCGATGCCGTCCGGACAGCCATGGCGCGGGCAGCTACCTCGCCTCGCTCCCCCGTCGCCGCGTTGGCGCATCCGGAGTTGACGACGAATGCCCTGGCCGTCGGGCCGGCGCCCAGATGCTCCCTGCTGAGTCTCACCGGAGCGGCGGCGGCGCGATTGACGGTGAAGACGGCCGAGGCCACGGCCGGTTCGACGGCGGTGACGAGAGCGAGGTCCTCGACGCCTGAGGGCTTGATGCCACAGGCGACGCCTGCGGCGAGGAAGCCATGCGGAACAGTGACGCTCATGGCAGCCACCCCTCGGTTGGGAGGCCGCTGGTCTCGTCGAGGCCCAGCATGAGGTTGGCGCACTGGACTGCCTGCCCCGCAGCCCCCTTCACGAGGTTGTCGATGGCGCACATGACGATGGCGGTGCCGGTTCTGTCGAGGTGGAAGCCGAGCAACGCCCGGTTCGTGCCGACGACCCAGCGAGTCTGAGGCGGGTCGTCGATCACGGACACGAAGGCCTCGCCTGCGTACGCCTCGTCGAGGATGCTCCGCAGGGCGGCCGCGTCCCCGCCGGGCGCCGTGGCGTGGCACGTTGCGAGCAGGCCGCGCTGCATCGGGACGAGATGCGGGGTGAAGGCGACTGCCACACCCGCCATCCCGGAGTGGGCGGCGATCGCCTGCTCGATCTCGGGCCTGTGACGATGGACGCCCACCTTGTACGGTCGGACTCCCTCGGCGACGGCGCCGAATGACAAGGACTCGTCCGCCGATCTGCCGGCTCCGGTCGCGCCGGATACGGCGGACACGACGAAGGTCCCGGCGATGGCGCCCGCCCGGGCGAGCGGCGCCAGGGCGAGCGCAGCTGCCGTCGGGTAGCAGCCGGGGACTGCGACGCGGTCTGCGCCGCGGATCGACTCGCGGAACAGCTCGGGCAGACCGTACGGCCAGCGGCCGAGCTGGTCGGGCCTCGGGTGCTCTCCACCGTACGTCTCGGAGTAGCGAGCCGCCGAGTCGAGCCTGAAGTCGCTTCCGAGGTCGACCACGCGCACTCCGCGGTCGAGCAGCCCCATGGCCGGCACGGCAGACGCTCCGTGGGGCATCGCCAGGAACACGACGTCGAGGTCGGACATCGCATCGACGTCGACCGGCGAGAGGACTCGATCCCCGTTCGACAGCTGCGGATGGACCTCACGCTGGTGCTTGCCTGCGCTCGTGTTGGCTGCCAGGTAGTGCAGCTCGAGATCCGGGTGCGAGTCGACGAGCCGGATGAGCTCGCCGCCGGCGTACCCCGAGGCGCCGGCGATCCCGATGCGGTAACCCATGATGGCCGAAATATACGCATATGTGAATGATTCGGCAAGACGGGTAGACAGAAGGGCTCGAACCGAACCGCCACTACCGTTGCCGGGATGTGCCGCACCGAACGCCCCATGATGCTCGGCATCGTCGTTCTCGTCGCCGCCATCTCTGCATGCGGCACCAGCGCGACCACCACGTCCACCATTGCTGAGACGACGGCGACAACGGCCCCGACCACGGCAATCCCGACCACGTCGGCCTCGCCCACCACCACGGCGGGCGAGGAGACCACGACGACCGCCGGGGCGACGTCGACCTCTACCCCCGGACCGACGGTGATCGAGGTCTCGGTCGCGGGTGGCGAGGTCGCAGGGCCCGGGCAGGTCGAGGTCTCGCTCGGCAGCGATGTCGTGCTGCGGGTCACGAGCGACGTCGCCGACGAGGTCCACCTGCACGGCTACGACGTCTTCGCCGACGTCGAGGCGGGCGGCACCGTCGAGCTGTCGTTCACGGCGGACCGCGAGGGCATCTTCGAGGTGGAGCTCGAAGATGCCAGGCTCCCCTTGCTCGAGATCATCGTGCGATGATCCGACGCCTGTCGGTCCTCGGCTTCGTGGTGGCGGCGGTGACGGCGGTCGGGACGACGCCGGCGCACGCCCATGGCATCGGAGGCCGAGAGGACCTGCCCGTCCCGCTCGAGCTGTTCATCGTCGGGGCCGGTCTCGCAATCGTCGTCTCGT
This sequence comes from Acidimicrobiia bacterium, assembly GCA_036396535.1. NCBI lineage: Bacteria > Bacillati > Actinomycetota > Acidimicrobiia > Acidimicrobiia bacterium. Next base: position 38,684 of record DASWKR010000016.1, read on the forward strand.
TCCTCGTCGTCGCCTCGAGATGGACGACGCCGCGGATGCAGGACGGTCCGTTCGACCGGTCGTCGCGCCTGACGGTCCTCGGCGCCCTGCCGCCCCTGCTGAAGCTGATCGGCCTCGTCGGCTTGGCCCTGGTGCTGCTCGGCGGAATCATCGACGGCACCGAGAGCCGCAACAACATCGGACCTGTGCTCGTCTTCGTGTTCTTCTGGCTGGTCGTGCCGTACCTGGCTGTGGTGCTCGGCGACCTGTGGCCGTACGCCAGCCCGTTCCGCAGCATCGCCAGGTGGGCCAACGGAGACAGGCAGGAGCGACCGGACCTGCTGGCCGACTTCGGCGTGTGGCCTGCAACGGTCGCGTTCGTGGCGTTCACTTGGCTCGAGCTGGTGTCACCGGACAACGTCTTCCCGCGGACGCTCGCCATCGCGGCGATCGTCTACACGCTGTACGTGCTCGTGATCACGGCGGTGGCGGGTGTCGAGACGGGACTCAGGATCGGTGAGGCGTTCGCGACCTACAACCGGCTGATCGGCTCGATCGCCCCGATCGCGGTCGAGCGCGGCGAGCACGGCGTCCGCGTCGTGCACCGCGGCTGGTTGAGAGCGCTCCCGGCGTTGCCCGAAGGCAAGGGCGTCGCCGCATTCACCGTCGCCATGATCGGCACCGTCACGTATGACGGGGCATCGTCTTCGACGTGGTGGGGGGAGGCCTTCGGCGACCTGACCCGCGAGACGTGGTTCGGGACCGTGGCTCTGGTGGCCGTCGTCATGCTCGTCGGACTCGCCTACCTGGCGGCGTCGTGGGCCGCGGCTCGCCTGGCGGGGACCGGTGCGACCCTGGACGTCGCCCGCAGGTTCGCGCACACCCTCGTCCCGATCGGCTTCGCCTACGCATTTGCCCACTACTTCACGCTCATGCTGTTCGAGGGACAACTCCTGTTCCGCACGGCCAGCGACCCCTTCGGGCTCGGCTGGGACCTCTTCGGAACCGCAGACTGGGTGTCGGTTCAGTTCCTGCCCTCGCTGGCGATCTGGTACATCCAGGTGGCGACAATCGTCGCCGGCCACATCGCAGGGGTGGTCCTGTCGCACGACCGGGCACTCGCAGACTTCGGGCGGGAAAGGGCGACCACCAGTCAGTACGCCATGCTGGTTCTCATGGTCCTGCTCACCAGCGTCGGCCTCCTGATACTGGCCGGCTGATGCCATTCGTTGTCGCGCACCAGGGCGGATGGGACGAGGTGCTCTACATCGTCGTGCCGGTCCTGGCGGCATTGCTGGCCGTCCGCTGGGCTGAGCGGCGCCGGCGGGAGACACCGCCGGACGACCGCCACGACGTGCCGGGCGAGTAGCCGGCCGCCCACTCGACGCCCTGAAGCCTGCCGAAAGCCCGACCGCTACGGTGCGCCGGGGCGCACTGAACACGAAGTGGACGATTGGGGCGGGCATGAAACGATCTATGGCGACGCTGCTGCTCGGGACGGCACTTGCCGCTTGCGGAGGAGGCGACGGTGGAGGCGCCGACATCGACTCGCCGTGCGACCTCGCCGACGCCGCCATGGTTCAGGAGGCGTTCGGTGGCACCGTCGCAGCGGGCGTGGAGGGCGGAGCACGCAACTGCGAATTCGAGATCAGTGGTGGGCCTGTCGAGTCGCTGAGCGTCTTCCACTTCGGCGAGGCGTCGAGCTTCGACGGTGTCCGCAGCGGGTTCGAAGACAACCGAGGGGGCACCACGGACGTGGCAGGCATCGGAGACGAGGCCTTCTACCCGAACGACCGGGGGCCCATCGAAATCGTCGCCAGCGCCGACGGGGAGATCTTCGCAGTGTCGGTGTTCGTGTTCTTCTCCGATCCCCCGGCCGGCACGGACGGCATGGTTGCCGACCTCTCGCGTGCGATCGTCTCCCGACTCGCAGACTGACACCGGCCCTCCCGCCGGGCGGCGCTAGGTTGCTCGAGATGACAGCCGATGACGGCACGGACCACGACGCTGCCCTGGTCGACCACCTCGTCGACGAGCTTCTCGTCGAGGCCGACCCGGGTGGTGACCGGTATGAGTTCATGGGAGCCCAATTCGACAAGGGCCTAGCCTGGGTTCACTTCCCGGAAGGCTCTGGCGGCCTCGGCCTCGCCCCTCGGCTTCAGGAGGTCGTCGACACCAAGCTGGACGCCGCGACGAGCCACCGTCCGCGCCGCGTCGACGTCATCGGGCACGGCATGGGCGCTCCGATGCTCGTGACACACGGCTCCGCCGAGCAGAGGACCCGTCTCCTCAGGCCGTTGTTCACGGGAGAGGAGATCTGGTGCCAGCTCTTCTCGGAGCCCGGCGCCGGATCGGATGTCGCCGGACTGTCGACCCGGGCATCCCGAGATGGCGACGAGTGGATCGTCAACGGCCAGAAGGTGTGGACGACCGTCGCACAGGTCGCTACCTGGGGAATGCTCGTCGCCAGAACCGACCCGGACGCCCCGAAGCACCAAGGGCTCACCTACTTCCTGATGGACATGCGCGCCCCAGGGGTGGACGTGCGCCCGCTGCGTCAGATCACGGGAGATGTCGAGTTCAACGAGGTCTACATGACCGATGTGCGCATCCCGGACTCGATGCGCATCGACGACGTCGGCGCCGGTTGGCGAGCGGCCCTCACGACTCTCATGAACGAGCGGGTCGCCATCGGCGGGAACGTCCAAGGCCGGGGAGAGGGCGCCATCGAAGACTTGGTCACGGTCTGGAAGGAGCGAGGCGGGACGCCGCGGCAGCGGGACGACGTCATGAAGCTGTGGGTCGAGGCCGAGGTGGCGCGACTTACGAACCTGCGGGCCAGCGTCAACCGGTCGGCCGGTACACCGGGCCCCGAGGGCTCGACCGCCAAGCTCGTCTACGCAGAGCTGAACAAGAGGATCTACGAGCTGGCGACGGAGCTCATGGGACCGGAGGCCATGCTGTACGACCTGTACGACAAGGTCCACGACGAGGCGGCCGACGCCGACCTGCGACGCCGCTTCTTGAGGGTGCGGGCGAACTCGATCGAGGGCGGCACGTCCGAGATCATGAAGAACATCCTCGGCGAGCGGGTCTTGGGACTTCCCGGCGAGCCGCGCGTCGACAAGGACCTGCCATGGAAGAGCGTCCCCCGCAGCTGAGCCGGCGCCTCGCCGCCATCGGCAGCAATCCGACGGACGTTCGGCAACGACGACCTCCAACGCGCACGGGCTCAGTTAGCACACCGGACCTACTCGATGCGCCCAACCTTCTGATCCGTAGATCTCCAAGCCGTATCCGTCGCGGCCCCCGCTTGTGTCCGTGCAGCCCGACAAAACGGTTCTACGCGTTGGAGTGGGGAGATCACACAGTCCGACGTGAAGGTATCAGTAGGGAGGCTCGATGGCGTCGAGCGGATCATTCGATTCGACGCGGCGTGGGCCTGGGCCCATGAAGTGGCCACGAATCAGGTGTTTCCGGACGTCTCCGTTGCCTCAGCTAATGCGTCTCCGCACCGGTCGCGCCCCTCCGAATCGGCAACATCGTTGCCACCGGCTGGTTCTCGAGGAAATCGAGCACGATGCCGTTGAGGAGGTCGGGCTTCTCCATCAGGACCGCATGAGAAGCGCCGGGGACCACGGCCAGCTGCGAATTCGGGATAGCCCGGAACAGCTCTACGGAATGCTCGATGGAGATCATGTCGTCGTCGCCCACGATCACGAGAGTAGGCGACGAGATCAGGGCAAGCTCGTCGACCTGGATGTGTGGCTCGCGCTGTGTCATCTCCACGAACTTTCCGAACACGACCGGCCAGTGCTCGGGCCCGTCAGGTGAGTGCGTCTCATACAAGCCGCGAAACATCGCCATGTCAGCGGTGTCGGGGGCCATGTTCGCGAACATTTCCTCCACCTCGGGAGCGACGCCCCTCGTGTCGTAGTTCGTGCCGATCACGACCAGCTTGCGGACGAGGTCGGGGCGTGCGATTGCGACCATCAGACCCACGATCCCACCGTCGCTCCAGCCGACCAGATGCGCAGGCCCACCGACGACCCTGTCGAGGAACCCAACGGTGTCGGTGGCCATGTCGGCATATGTCAAAGGGCCCTGCGTATCGGCCGTGTGACCGTGACCACGCCGTTCCGGCGCCAGGACGCGGAAGCGCTCCGCGAACATGGGAGTCTGCGCCGACCAGGTCTCGTTGGTACAGAGCCCGCCGTGCAGCAGGACAAGGGGCTCGCCGCCTCCGTCCTCGTCGTACCACGTGTTGAGGCCGTCGATGTCTACGTACCCACCCATGTCGTTGACTCCTGCGTCTGCGTTCCCACAGCGGTGGCTGATTCGCTACCGCCCACGTGGAGACCCACCCGACGCTCACAAGCATCCCGGCTCATGAGTTGGAGATCTGCGACCTGGACTGTCGGCGTCAGCCGCTGCGGTCGCTTGGGCTTTGGCCCATTGGTGGAGGCTCTCCCCATTCCATTTCCGGGGCGCTGCGGAGATGATCGACATTCCGGTCGCCGATGCGGGCTCGGAACTCCGCTTCGAGATGGGCGAATGTTTGCAGCGCTACCCGGACTGCCTCCCGCGGGCGGTGGGACGGACCAGTTTGGCTCTACCACTCTCAGGAGGGCGCCCTCGCCGCCGGCCACCGCCCGACCTGACGCTCACCGCACACCCCTCCACCAGTCGGTTCGTCCGACCTCGCGAAACGATCGGCGGTAGAAGGCAACGGCGTCGGAGCGGTGCGCACCGGTTCCCACTCGCACGGTGTGCATACCGGCGGCGGCCATGTCTCCGGCCGC